>CAZLHW010000152.1:0-8294 GCA_964559085.1 uncultured Acidobacteriota bacterium
TGGAATGGTGTCTAGATCGGCTGAAAAATGCAACCTCAGATTTTGGAAATTTCGCAGAAGAATGAAAACAGGTGCGTCCTGCACCGCCCATTCAGGGCTGAATTTTTGCGGATTGCAACCCCAGGGCTTCAGAACCCCGCTCCGCGGGCCTCTTCCGCCCTGGGCTGCACTGCCATGCGCCTTCGGCGCTTCCCGTTCTGCCATTCGGTACCATGTCGGCAATAGAGGCTTGCCCTGGCCGGGCCTCCCGGTGCTTGCTGTTTTCCCGATTGGCAGGAGGCGTGTAAAGGCAAATTACACCGGACGGGCGCTGAAAGCGCCGGGCAGAGCAGCCCGGGATGGAGGACGCGGAGCGTCCGGAATCCCGGGAGATATGCGAATGAAGGAAAGCCCTGAATGGGCGGCGCAGCTGCAAATCTGCTGAGCTATTTGAAGAAGAGGCGGAGGAGGTAGAAACTGCCCTGTTTGCCTAAAAGCGTGACGGAGAAGTCTTTGCTTCCGACAATGTCCTGCAGCGCGTCCGATTTTGTCAGAACCAATACCTTTGGATGCTTCCGGGCAAATGCATGCAACGCACCAAAATCGCGAAGGTCTTCTGTGATGCGGTAGCCGGTATAGTAATGCAGCGAATGATGGAAGAACCGGTATGTGACAATGGGCTCGCCGGCGTTCCGCAGTTCCATTGCCTGATGCGCAATCTCACGGGTGGAGTGATAGGCCCCAAGCACCGGAAACGCGAACTGCGCAATGGCCAGCAGGATCATCAATCCCTGCAGCGCGGTTGCATTGAAGACGCGCTTACAGTGCCCCCTGAATCCAAATGCCAAAAAAGCCGGAATCAGTATGGCAAATGCAAGCAGCAGTCCGACGCGCCAGCTTCCGCCGTATTCTTTCTGAAAATAAAGAACCGCTCCCAAGGCCATGGCTGCGGACAGGATCAGGTGCAGGATCATGCTCACTCGCAGTCTTTGAGAATGGTCTGGATTTTCCATCCCGCGCGAAATGCGCATCCCCAGGATCAAAGCCAGCGGCGGGAAGGAGGGCAGGATATAGCCGGCAAGCTTTGAATCCGACAGCGAGAAGAACAGTATCGGCACCAGAAACCAGCAGGCAAGAAAAACCATTCCCGGATTCCATTCGCGCCAGCGTCGCAATTCTCTGAGAGGCGATTTGCCCGCCAGCAGGACCAGCCATCCACTCCAGGGGAAAAACAGCATCACTAGGACCGGCAGGTAATAAAAAAAGGGCGGAGAATGGTGATGAATGTCGGTGACAAAGCGGGCGAGATTGTGGTTGATGAAGAAGGTTGCGATGAAAGTCCAGCCGTTCTGCTTGAATGCCAGCCAGAACCATGGAATTGAGACCGCTGCAGCGATAAGCAATCCAGGCAAAATCATCCAACGGCGTAGAATTCCTTCTGGCCCGCTCACAAGCCAGAATAATCCGGCGACCCCGACCGCCAGTATGAAGGCGACAGGTCCTTTCCCTAAAATCGCAAACCCAAGAAAAAAATACGCCGCCAGAACTTTCAGCCCGATGTCTGTTTCTATCGCTGCCGCAAGGATGGCTAATGAAAAGGTCAGGCAGCAAGTGAACGGCATATCTGTGGACGCGCTTCTGCCGAATCCGATGAAACCGAGATTCGTCAGAAGGATTATGGCGCCCAGCATCCCGGCCCTCCCGGCGCCACGCATGAAGCCCAGCTGGAATACGGCTAAGGCTGTCAGCAGCGCGCATACCGCAGGCCCAATCCTGGCGATGGTCTCGTTAGCCAGCGGAGTGGCATAAAGCGGGATAGTGATCCAGTAATAGAGTGGAGGCTTTTCAAGCCACGGCTTGCCTTCAAGCATCGGGGTAACCCAGGCACCGCGCTCATGCATTTCCTGAGCGATGCGGGCATACCGGGGCTCGTCGGCGCCGGATAGAGGAAGAGAACCGAGGCGGAAAAACAGAGAGGCAAGGGATATCAGAATTATAAGAATCAGGGCAGGGAATGCGCGTTGCACAGGAGGGAGTATACTCGCAGATCGCGCGGATTTCACTGAACTAATCTGCGAAATCCGCGCAATCCATGGAGTCAGGCTTTAGTACATTCCGCCCATTCCGCCGCCGGGAGGCATTGCGGGAGTTTTTTCCTCTTCCTTGATCTCGCTGATCAGGGCTTCGGTGGTCAGAAGCAGAGCAGCAATGGAAGCGGCGTTCTGCAGAGCCGTTCGGGTGACCTTGGTCGGGTCGATGACGCCGGCCGCAACCAGGTCTTCATAAGTCTCAGTGTCCGCATTGAATCCATAGTTGGGATCGGAGTTCTGCAGGACTTTGTCCGCAACCACGGCGCCTTCAAACCCTGCATTGGCGGCAATCATGCGGAGCGGTTCTTCCAGCGCCCGGCGCACGATGTCCACACCGACTTTTTCGTCGCCTTCGAGGTTGAGTTTCGACAGAGGTGCGATGCAGCGGAGCAGCGCCACGCCTCCGCCGGGGACGATGCCTTCTTCAACCGCAGCGCGGGTGGCATGCATGGCATCTTCCACGCGGGCTTTCTTTTCTTTCAGCTCGGTCTCGGTTGCAGCGCCGACTTTAATGACGGCCACACCGCCAACCAATTTGGCAAGTCTTTCCTGCAGTTTTTCACGGTCGTAGTCGGAGGTGGTTTCCTCGATCTGGACGCGCAGCTGCTTCACGCGGCCTTCAATATCGGAATGTTTTCCGGCGCCTTCAATGATTGTGGTGTTGTCCTTGTCAATCGTGACTTTCTTGGCGCGCCCGAGGTCTTCCAGCCGCACGCTTTCCAATTTGATTCCGAGATCTTCGGAGATGACCTTGCCGCCGGTGAGGATGCCGATATCTTCGAGCATCGCTTTACGGCGATCGCCGAATCCGGGCGCTTTCACGGCAGCTACAGACAGAGTGCCGCGCAGCTTGTTGACCACCAGGGTTGCCAGCGCTTCACCTTCAACATCTTCAGCAATGATCAGGAACGGGCGACCGCTCTTGGCCACTTGCTCAAGCAAGGGAAGGAGGTCTTTCATGGAGCTGATCTTCTTTTCGTTGAGGAGGATCAGGCAGTCGTTCAACTCAACTTCCATTCTCTCCGGGTCGGTTACGAAATAGGGAGAGAGGTATCCGCGGTCAAACTGCATACCTTCAACAACTTCCAGCGATGTCTCGATGGATTTGGCTTCCTCGACCGTGATGACGCCGTCTTTCCCAACCTTCTTCATCGCTTCGGCAATGATGCCGCCGATAGTCTTATCATTGTTTGCCGATACAGCGCCGACCTGGGAAATCATCTCACCCTTTACGGGCTTGCTCAGCTTCTTCAATTCCGCGGTGGCCGTTTCGACAGCCTTTTCGATCCCGCGCTTCAGGGCCATCGGGTTGGCGCCGGCTGCAACGTTCTTCACGCCTTCACGGAAAATGGCCTGGGCGAGAACGGTTGCCGTCGTGGTTCCATCGCCCGCTACGTCCGAGGTTTTGGAAGCCACTTCGCGCACCATCTGGGCGCCCATGTTTTCCATAGCATCCTTCAATTCGATCTCTTTTGCGACGGTGACGCCATCCTTAGTGATGGTTGGAGATCCGAACTTCTTGTCAAGTACTACATTGCGTCCTTTGGGACCCAGGGTAATCTTGACGGCATCTGCGAGCTGATTCACGCCGCGAAGAATTGCCTGGCGTGACTGTTCGCCATGAACTATTTCCTTTGCCATAGTATCAACGCTCCTTATCTCTATGATTTCGTGATGTTTGACTTATCCCAGAACTGCAAGGATTTCCTCTTCGCGCATGATAACGTAATCCTGGTCGTCGATCTTGATTTCGGTCCCGGAGTATTTGCCGAAGAGAATCTTGTCGCCCGCCTTCACGTCCATGCCGGCCCTCTTGCCGTCTTCCAGGACTTTTCCCGGGCCGACAGCAATGACTTCACCTTCCATGGGTTTTTCTTTGGCTGTATCGGGGATAATGATCCCACCTTTGACAACTTCCTTTTCTTCTACGCGTTTTACAAGAACCCGATCGTGCAAAGGCCTAACATTCATACATGATCTCCTCTCTTCATAGGGTTGCTTATAAGACATATCGATCTGTTTAAATTAGAACTCGCTTCGATTAGCACTCTGTCGAAGCGAGTGCCAATAGTATAAGAGGCCTCTTCCGGTTGTCAACCGGACCACCCATGAAAGTTTGGGGAAAGTTTGGGGCGTCCTGCTTTTTATCTCAAATAGCCAATGACAAATTTTGCAGCGCGTATAGATGACAGAATTGATAATTTGTGATTTTTCTTTGGATTTAAATTGAAACCGAAGCTGCGGGTGCTCAGGATTTTCCTTAACCAAATCTTAACGGAATGCTCATATTGCCTTCATATTCCTCCTGTAAATACTTACGCGACATAAAATTAGGAGGAAGAGATGAAGAAGCTGGAATATGGATTGCTTCTTGTAACCCTTCTGAGTGTATATGCTTGCGGAGGTGGAAATTCTGGGACAGCCTCCAAGTCGATAACCATCAAAGGCTCCGACACGATGGTCATTCTCGGGCAGCGCTGGGCGGAAACCTATATGAAGCTGCACCCGGATAAGCGAATCCAGGTGACTGGCGGCGGTTCCGGAACCGGGATAGCTGCTTTGATCAATGGCGGCACAGACATTTGTGAAGCTTCCCGACCTATGAAGGATAAAGAAAAGGCCATGGTCCGAGCGCGCCATGGAAAGGATGTAAGTGAAATCCCCGTTGCACTGGACGGAGTCGCAGTGTATGTTCCCGAATCCTCGAAAATCCAAGCGCTGACGACGGCGCAACTTAAGGCAATCTACACAGGATCCATCACAAACTGGCGGGATCTCGGCGGAGCGGACCAGAGAATTGTGGCATACAGCCGGGAGAACAATTCCGGCACCTATGTCTTCTTCAAAGAGCATGTTTTGGATAATGAAGACTTTGCCCGCGATGTGCAGACCCTTCCCGGTACGGCCGCCGTTGTTAATGCCGTCTCCAAGGATCCGGCCTCACTCGGATACGGTGGAATCGCTTATGCATCCGGCATCAAGCCCCTGGCCATCAAACGCGACGAGGCCTCTGAGGGGGTGGTCCCGTCGATGGAGACTGTTGAGAAAAACCTGTATCCGCTCTCCCGGCATCTCTACTTTTATACGGTTGGTGAACCGACGGGTGAGGTAAAGGCCTTTATCGACTGGGTGTTAAGCCCGGAGGGGCAGAAGATATGCGAGACAGTGGGGTATTATCCTCTGGTTCACAACTATTAACCATGGAACCGCGAGATTCTGATCGGGCCAGCGCCCTAAGCGACCGGATTGCGGCGATTTCAATTAAAGGGAGCGCTCTGTTCGCGATCCTGTCGCTCATCCTGATTTTCATTTTTATTGGAAAAGAGGCTCTTCCAATTCTTACTTCCGAAGAGATCCGCCAGGAATCGGATATTGGGAAGATGTTTTTGCCCCAGCCCTCTCGCGAAGGCGGGAAGCCGGAGCATATCTGGCAGCCGGTGTCCGAGACCCCTAAATATTCATTAATCCCGCTTCTGGCCGGCACTTTAAAGGTGACCATTATCGCTGTACTGATCGCGATCCCCCTGGCTGTGCTGGCCGCGCTGTATACCGCGGAGTTTGCGCCGCCTTGGGCGCGCGAGACCATTAAGCCTGCAATTGAAATCCTGGCAGGCATTCCCAGCGTCGTCGTCGGCTTTTTCTGCCTTATGGTCCTTGCCGGCTGGCTTCAGAGAACCTTTGGTTGGACCTTTCGCCTCAATGCTGTTACAGCCGGCGTTGGCTTGAGTCTTGCAGTAATACCGATCGTCTACACTGTATGCGAAGACGCCTTTTCCTCCGTGCCGCAAGCCTTCAGGGAAGGCTCAATTGCAATGGGCGCCTCCTCCTGGCAGCCGGCGTCCCGCGTTGTCCTTCCGGCCGGCATGCCGGGAGTCCTTGCCGCCTGCGTTCTGGGTTTCGGCCGCGCAATCGGTGAAACCATGATTGTTCTGATGGCCTCCGGCAATGCCGCGATTCTATCGCTCTCCCCCACAGACTCCATTCGCACCTTTTCCGCAACTATCGCCGCAGAATTGGGAGAGGTAGTCGTCGGCAGCCCGCACTATCACGTTCTCTTTTTTATTGGAGCCTTCCTGTGCCTGATTACCTTCGCGATCAATCTATTCGGCCACTGGTGGGTCGGCCGGCTTCAGAAAAAGCTTCAGGGGGCGTCATAAGTCTATGCCGGATCGAAATACTATTGTTGGAGGCACTTTTCAGGTAGGTTGCATTATTGCCTGCGTTCTCATCGTTGCAATGCTCGCCGTCATTCTGGGGAATATCTTCCTTCACGGCATCGGATCGATTACTTTCGATTTTCTAGCCAAAGCTCCGGAATCGGGAATGAAGGGGGGCGGCATTTTCCCCGCAATTTTCGGCACCTTTGCGCTCGTCGTCCTGATGACTATCGCCGTCATTCCGCTGGGTGTAGCCACGGCCGTTTATATGCATGAATATGCGTCAAAGCGGTCCCGCATTGTCCATCTTGTGCGCCTTGCCATTCAAAACCTCGCGGGAGTTCCGGCTATCGTGTTCGGGCTGTTCGGCCTGGGCTTCTTTATCGAGTTTGTCGGCCGCGGCATCGACAAAATGTTTTATGGGGGTGACCTGATTTATGGTCAGCCGGCCATCATCTGGGCTTCGCTGACTCTGGCGCTTCTCACAATGCCGACCGTGGTCGTCGCTACGGAAGAAGCGTTGCGCGCGATTCCGCAAAGTTACCGTGAAGTGGCGTATTCCCTGGGTGCCACGCGATGGCAAGTAATTCGGCGTGTGGTGATTCCGCAGGCCGTTGGGGGAATCCTTACCGGGGGCATTCTTGCCGTGAGCCGCGGTTCCGGAGAAGTGGCGCCGGTGATGTTTACCGGGGCCGCTTACTTTTTACCGGAACTTCCCAAGGCTTTAAACAGCCAGTTCATGGAACTTGGCTATCATGTATACGTGATGACGACCCAGTCTCCGGATGTCGAGGCAACCAAGCCTATCCTTTATGCAACGGTGCTGGTTCTCCTTGGCCTGACATTCATGTTGAACTTCAGCGCCATCATAATCCGCGCTCAAATTCGAAAGAGGCTGCGTTATGGCCGCTAGCGAAAGCTATATCAAAGTGGAGGATCTGCGTGTAAAGGCGAACGGGATGGAAATCCTCAAGGGAATAAGCCTCGAAGCGCGGCGTGGCGAAATCCTGTCCATCATCGGGCCGGCCGGGGCGGGGAAAACGACCTTTCTGCGCTGCCTGAACCGGATGGCCGAACTTGATCCGGATCTTAAAGTCTCGGGGCGGATCCTGCTTGACGGCAAATCTATCTATGATCGGAATGTGGCCATGCTTCGGCGCCAGGTGGGAATGGTTTTTTCGGTGCCCGTTCCGCTGCCGATGACGGTTTACGAAAACCTGACCTTCGGGCTCCGGATCGCATCGGGATCCCGCAGCAATAACGAAGAGGTTGTGCAGAACGCATTGCAGGCGGCCTATTTGTGGGATGAAATGAAGGATCGTCTGAACGAGCCTGCGCGCAATCTTTCGGGCGGGCAACAGCAGCGCCTTTGCCTGGCGCGTACGCTGGCGCTCGAACCCAGGGTGCTGCTTCTCGATGAACCGTGTTCCGGCCTCGATCCTATTTCAACCGCGAGAATTGAGGACGCTCTAAGGGCCCTAAAATCAAAACTGGCTATTATTCTGGTTACCAACAATGTAAAGCAGGCGGCCCGGGCCTCGGACAGGACGGCCTTTTTCCTGTTCGGGGAACTGATTGAACTGGAGCCGATAGAGACTCTGTTCACAACGCCGCGCGATCAGCGGACAGCGGATTACATCACGGGAAGGTTTGGGTAGTTGAGCGACATCAATCGGTGTAAATGGGCATAAACAGAAGCGAGAGTAGATGACTATGCGTTCAGTACGACCCGTTAGGGACGAATGACAGGAAAGCTCATTCGCTCCCAGGGGACTCGCTAAATTTCTTTCAACTATCCCCGGCAATAAATTGCCGGGCTCTGGAGCTTATACATTTGGGCAATGGCCCTATATATCTCGTCAAGCGCAGCCGCCAAGCCGGCGTAAGATGCATAGCCGGGGGTGAATCGAGCTGCCCACGGCAGCGAGGGGAACCCCCGGTTGCGGGTCGCTGGTTAGCGAGCCCGGAACGGGCGAAAGATGCTGGCAATTTCCTTCTCTTTCGCCCTTGCCGGGGCGTGCGTTGTGAAAGGTTTGGATTTTCAGTGGGTGAGAGTCCCACCCGGCAA
>CAZLHW010000153.1:0-6470 GCA_964559085.1 uncultured Acidobacteriota bacterium
GGCCGGGTATCCGATCACCCCATCTACGGAAGTTGTTGAGCGTATTGCATCCCGCTTCCCTGCAGTCGGGTGCATGTTCATTCAGATGGAGGATGAAATCGCTTCCTCCATAGCCATCCAGGGAGCCGTTTGGGCGGGCACCAAGGCGATGACTGTGACCTCGGGCCCCGGATTTTCGCTCATGATGGAACACATTGGTTTTGCCGCGATGACCGAAACCCCATGCGTCTTTGTCGATGTGCAGCGAAGCGGACCCTCCACAGGACTTCCGACTCTGCCCGCGCAGGCCGACATGATGCAGGCGCGCTGGGGTAGCCACGGAGACTACGAAATCATCGCCCTGTGCCCCAATTCTCCCCAGGAGTGCTTTTAACCTGGCCGAGGAATACCGCATACCGGTCATGTTGATGATGGATGAATGCGTGGGACACATGACTGAAAAAGTCGTGATCCCGCAGGCGGACGAGATCGAAGTAACCGAGCGGCGCTATACGACCGCGAAGCCCGGAGAATATCTGCCTTACGACACTCAAGGCGGCGATGTGCCGCCTATGGCCAAAGCGGGCGACGGGCATCGTTTTCATCTGACGGGATTGACGCATGATGAACGCGGCTTCCCGGCAATGAATGCCGAGGCCCAGGAAAAATGCGTCCGGAGACTGGTGGACAAGATCCGGAATAATGCAGAGAAAATCATCACGCTCGAGGAATCCGGCACGGAGGATGCCGATGTGATTGTGGTCTCCTATGGCATCACGTCCAGGGTGGCGGTGAAGGCGATAGAGATGGCCAGGGCTAAGGGAGCCAAGGTGGGTCACCTGCGTTTGATCACCGTCTGGCCGTTTCCCGAAAAGCGCATCCGCGAATTGGCCGCGCGCGTGCGCGCGTTTGTCATGCCTGAATTGAATTACGGCCAGATGTTTTTGGAAATGCAGCGCGTTATCGAAGGCAAAGCCGGGTCTTTTCTGGTCCCACACGGTGGTGGGACGGTGCACGAGCCCGAAACCATCTTCCGAAAAATCATGGAAGCCGCCGAAGCGTCCAAGTGCAAGGAGGCAGCATGTTGAGCGCGACCAATCCGGTAAATCAATATCTCCGCATGGACCGGATGCCCCATATCTGGTGCCCGGGCTGCGGTCTCGGCACTACCGTCAACTGTTTCGTGCGGGCGGTGGATGAATGCGGGATCCCTCAGGATCAGATCGCCGTTGTATCGGGAATCGGCTGCACGGGCCGCGTGGCCGGGTATTTGAACATGGACAGCTTTCACACCACGCACGGGCGCCCGATCGCATTTGCCACCGGGCTGAAGCTGGCGAATCCGAAACTGAAGGTCGTTGTGTATAGCGGAGACGGCGATCTATTCGCTATCGGCGGAAATCACTTCATCCATGCGGCGCGCCGAAACATGGATTTGACCATCATCTGCGTCAACAACTTTACCTATGGAATGACGGGAGGCCAGGTGACCCCCACAACGCCGATTGACGCCGTCGCTTCGACAGCCCCCTTCGGCAATATCGAAGACCCTTTTAATCTTCCCTTCCTGGCGGATTGCGCCGGAGCCGTTTATGTGGCCCGGTGGACTACGTTTCATGTGCGACAGACGACAAAAGCGATGAAGGAAGCCATGCAGAAAAGGGGCCTCAGCTTCATCGAAATCCTCAGTCCCTGCCCCACGCTTTACGGCAGAAGAAACAGGCTGGGAGACGGGCTTGAAATGATGCGGGCTTACAAGGAAAACAGCATCATTAAAAACGGCGCCGATACCCGCGACGTTGGTTTGGATTTCAACGGCAAGATCCTGTGCGGCAAATTCGTCGACCGGGAAAGACCCACCTTTCTCGATCTGTACAACAAAAAGATGGCGGAGAAATTCGGACTCACCTGCAAACCGTACGAGGGGGTCCTGTGAGCACAAATGAAATTAAATTTGGAGGCTTCGGCGGACAGGGAGTCATCCTGGCCGGTATGATCATAGGAAGGGCCGCAAGCCTGACCGATAATCTGTATGCAACGCTCACGCAAAGCTTCGGGCCGGAAGCTCGCGGCAGCGCCTGCAGCGCCCAGGTGATCATCTCGAACGAGAAGATCCTGTATCCTTACGTAACCAAGCCCGACATTCTCCTTGTCATGTCGCAGGAAGCCTGCAATCGATTTCTGCCGACGGCCACCGATAATGCCACCGTTATTATTGAAGAGGATCTGGTTCACCCCAAGGGACTCAAGCCGGAGCAAAAGCTGTTCGGGATTCCGGCTACACGTTTTGCGGAAGAACTCGGATCCAAAATGATACTCAACCTTGTCATGGTGGGTTTTTTTACTGCCGTGACCGGGATTGTTGCTTATGAGGCGGTGCGCGAATCCATCATCGGCTCCGTGCCCAAGGGGACGGAAGGCATGAATCTGAAAGCCTTCAACCGCGGCTACGAATACGGCCGCTCCATACTCCAATGATTCTTTGATTCTTCGAGTCTTCGAGCCTTTGAGTTAAACTCGGAGACTCAAAGACTCCAGGACTCAAAGAAAAATTCATGGCCCATTCCATATTTACGGGATCGTTTGCTGCTCTTGAATCGCAATGGATGGACGTCGTCGCGGGCATTCAGCGCGACGATCCGCTTCAGGGAATCCACGTTCTGGTTGGTTCCAATATCCTCGCCTCCTACCTGAAACGCACCTATGCCCGAAGCGGACGGGCTCTGGCAAACGTGCGCTTTTTCACATTCCTGGATCTTGCCCGCCGGTTGGCCGCAGAGATCGGCGAAAAGAAGCGCGCGCTCCCGCAACTAGGACATTCCATTATCCTGGAAGACATCCTCACTGAGCAGACTCCGGAACTCTTTATGCCGCTCTCCGGTTTCCCCGGGTTCCGGGATGCTCTCCTCGATACATTCAGAGATCTGAGGGATGCGGCCGTCACCCCTCAGGCATTCTCCGATTTCATCCGGGCGGATACCGCAACGGATCGGCAACCGCACCTGCTGGCGCTGGAAAGTTTGTATCGTCGCTTCCGCGAAACTGTCGCTCGATACCATGATGTCGATGATGATTTCCAGGCGGCCGTCCGCAATGCGCCGGAAGCCCGGCGCATATTGGGGGCGCGGCAATTGCTGGTGTACGGCGTTTATGATGCCACCGGCCGACAATCCCAGTTGCTGGCTGCGTTGAAGGATGTTTTCGAGATGATTTATTTCATCCCCTTCGTGGAGCAGTCCGTTTCGAAATTTGCGCAGCCGTTCCTCCGCGCGCGCTGTCGCGAGCTCGGGGTGGACCCGGTTCCGCTGCCTGAAAAGAACGCCGCCCGTAGCCTGGATCTTCTGGCGGCAAGAATGTTCGGATTGGGTTCTTTGCCGGAGTTGCAGCGCGGCCGGAGCCTCGAGTCGGACGGGTCTTTCGCGCTGGTTTCCGTTCCGGGAGAAAGCAGGGCCGCCGTGGAGATTGTGCGCGAAATCCTTCGCGCGTTGCAGGATGGGACTATCGGCGCATTTCATGAGGCGGCCGTGATCATGCGGCAACCGGAAACCGATCTGCCCATTTTGAGCGAAGCGCTTCGGCTGCGAAGCGTTCCTTATTTTATCCATGGGGGCACCCCCTTTGCCCGGCGGCCGCTCGGCCGGGCTGTGATCGCGCTCAGCCGCCTTGAAGCCGAGTCTTTTTCCCGCGAATCCGTTCTCACCGCACTGGAGTTGATCGCCGCCTCGCTGCCGGATGAGGCGAAGTCCGTCTGGGACGTACAGGCATGGCGCTCGCTCACCAATGACGCCCGCTTCCTGGCCGGCGTTTCTTCCTGGGATGCGGGGACAGAAGGGCTGATTCGGGAAAGTCACAAGCGTCTAGAGCGGGCGAAATTGCAGGACGCCGACGGGACAGAGGATGCGGATGAAGGACGCGCCGCCCGGTCGATTCAATCCGAAACGCGGCGGCTTGCTGTTGCGGAATCCTTGCGCAGAGGCTGGGAGTATCTGCGGAATGCGGCGGCGCACTGGCCTCCGGCTCTTTCCTGGGAAGACTGGGCGGATTTTCTGAACCGCCGCCTGGAACCGATATTGGGTGCTTCGGAGGATTGGCCGGCTTTTACCGCGGTCCTGGATGAAATCGGCAGTCTTCAAAGTATCCATGATTCGGGATCCGGGATTCGGGATTCCGGATTGGTGGCGGCGGAGAGGATGAAGACCGTGCTTACGGAGTCCCTTTCCTCCCTTTCCTATCCGGAGGGGCGTTTCCAGAGGAGCGGCGTCAATCTTCTCTCGACAAGTGCGGCGCGGGGACTGCGATTCCCGCTGGTCATCATTCCGGGATTGGACGAGGGACGCTTCCCCGCAAAGCTGCGGCAGGATCCGCTGCTGCTCGATTCGGAGCGTCGGCAAATCGAGTTCCTTCCGCTGAAATCCAAACGTATTGAAGAAGAGCGTCTGCTGTTCGATATGGCCGCGCGCTCCGCCGAAAAGCGCCTGGTGCTGATTACGTCGCGTTTGGATGAAAGCTCCGACCGAGAGCGCATCCCTTCGCAGTTTTTTATGCGCGCGGCCGGGGCCGTTCAGGGTCGCTCTGTTTCCATCCGTGATCTCCCCGATGTGCCGGGCTTTCGCTCCGTCAGCTTGGACAATCCGGCGCCGGCAAAAAACGAGATTGCGGTCGACGAAGGAGAAATCCGGCTCAGGCTGATTACGGCGTATCCTGATCTGGCGCCCTTTGCATTAAAAGCTCTGGAGGCCCTTGAGCCGCTCCGGTTGTCGAAGCCGCTGCAATACGATCAGAGCCGCTGGGCCTCTGGACTGACTTCCTATGATGGTTTTCTGGTCGATCCCGATCTTCGAAATTGGATTTGGCGCAAACTTGGACCTTCCGCCGGACAGGTTTCCGCCAGCCTGATCGAAGAATATACAAAATGTCCCTACTACTTTTTCCTGAAACGCGGCATGGAACTGCCGGTGTGGGAGGAGGTCGCGCCGCAGACCGCATTGGATCCCCTGCAGCGCGGCACGCTCGTCCATTCAATCCTTGAGGGGTTTCTGAGGAATTATTGCGGGGAAAAGTTCATGAAAGCATCGGAAAACGAGCTCCGATCCTTGCTGTTTGCTCAGGCGGAGAAGCAGCTGGAAACCGCGGCGCCTGCCGGAATACCGCCGCTCCTATGGGACATTGAACGCGAGGCGCTCTTGGAAATGCTCGGGAATTGGCTGTCCTATGAAAAACTCAGGGCCGGAAAGGAGCGGATGCCGGCCCGGCTTGAGCAATCGTTTGGAAAATTCGGGGCGGAGGATGCGCACCCCCCCCTTCGCATAGGCGCAGGGCGGTATATCTTCGATTTTCGGGGCAGAATCGATCGGATTGACTGTTCCGGCGACAAGAAACAGGTGCGCGTCATCGATTACAAAACCGGTTCTCTGCCTGCCGCCATGGCAAAGAAGACGCGCACTCCGCTCATGTCTGGGGAAAGAATCCAGCTTGTCGTCTACCGGGACGCTCTGTCGGTCCTCGATGAATTCAAAGACGCAGAATCCATCGAGGCCGAATATCTCCATCTGCAGCCCAAGGACGGGCAGATTGCTGCCTGCGATTTCAGCAACGAGGAACTGCGCGCTGCCTCCGAGGCATTGCCCGGCATCCTGGAGATCGTGGGCGACGGCATGGAAAACGGAGCTTTCTTCATTCGAACCCGCGGGATCATTCGCCCGAACGGGCATTGCGACTATTGCGACTATGTGCGTATTTGCGGCAAAGATCGGTTTCGGAGAGAACAGCGCATAGCACAACATCAGGCGATTCGAAGATTCCAGGAAATGACGGAGGTTCCGCAATGAATCTTGAATCCCGAATCCCGAATCCCGATTCGGACGCTGTCGCCCGCCGCAGAGCCGTGGAGGAGACCGGGAGTTCCTTTGTTGTCGAGGCATCCGCCGGAACCGGCAAGACGCGTACACTCCTCGATCGGATCCTTCACCTGATTCTGGAAAAGGGACCGGACGGAACCCCGCTGCCGCTATCCCGCATCTGCGCCATCACGTTCACGGAAAAGGCGGCCGGAGAAATGAAGGTGCGGCTCCGGCAGCACCTGGAGCAGATGCTCCTGGAGGAGAAAGCCTCGGAGTCGCGTCTGGAACGGGCGCGCGCCGCGCTGGACGATCTTGAGACCGCGGCGATATCCACGTTCCATTCTTTCGCGGTATCCCTTCTCAAAGAGCGGCCGATTGAGGCCGGTCTGGATCCGCGTTTCAACGCGCTGGATGAGATACGGAGCGAACTTTTCTTCAAAGAGGTCTGGGATGCTTGGATTCAGCGCGTGCTTACAGAGCGCGCCGCGATTCTGGAAAAAGCTCTGCGAAACGGCCTCAGCCTTGAAATGCTGAAGGACCTGGCGCGAATCCTTCGTATCAACTGGCTGCGCATTCACCACCTGGAATGCGATGCGCCGCCGACGGAAGAACAATGCGGCGCGACGATTCGGGAACTTCTGGAGCGGGGGG
>CAZLHW010000153.1:6480-8293 GCA_964559085.1 uncultured Acidobacteriota bacterium
CCGCCCCGGCGCGCGCGGGGGGCCCCACACCGCAGGCTGCTGCTCAAACACGGACAGAAACTGGCGGCCCATCTCGAAAATTCCCTCAACTGGCTGGAGAATCCGCGGAATGAGACTGGTGTGCCCTCGAAACCCGGGGCCGCGGGGGCGGCCGGCAACTGGAGCGGAGGGAAAGATACCGTCGCGGAGGTGAAGGCGTTCATTCTTGAAACGGTGGAGTTTTATGCGTCCTACAGAAACCGCGCCGCCCAGCAGCTCCTGTACGACATCACGAGCTGGATAAAAAAGGATTTCATTCTCAACGAGTGGGAGAAGCGAAAACGCGCAAGCGGAGCGCTCGATTTCGATGACCAGCTGCGGCTGGCGCGCGATCTTCTGCTGAAAAGCAAAGGGGTTCGGCGGGAATTTCAACGCCAGTATAGAACCCTGCTGGTGGATGAGTTTCAGGACACGGACCCGGTGCAGTGGGAGATGGTTCTTCTGCTGTCTTCGACGGATCTGGATGAAACCGACTTTGGCAAGCTGCGTCCGGATCCGGGACGGCTGTTCATCGTCGGCGATCCCAAACAATCGATCTATCGATTTCGCAACGCGGATATCGAGACCTATCTGGAAATTGTAAAACCGGAGCGATTGAAAGCGCTTGGACTCGAAAAGCTGGAGCTGACCACTAATTTTCGCTCGCTCCCCTCCATCCTGAAAGCGGTGGATGTTGCCTTTGCCGATGCCATGCAGCCTGCCGGAGATGGATCTCGCTATCAGCCGTCCTATCTCGCTTTCGGGAAGGGAGCCCGAAAGGCTGAATTGTGCTCGCCCGCAGTCTGCATTCTGGGAGACACAAAACGCGAAGACGATGGGAAACGGTCCAGCCAGGAGATGGTGCGGCTGGAGGCGAAACGGATAGCCCGGCTCCTGCGTGAAATCCAGGGCTCGGAATCCTGGAGAGTCCAGGATGCAGCCTTTGAAAAGGGCGGCGGGTGGCGCGCGCCGCACTTTGGCGATATTGCCGTTCTGCTGCCGGTCCTGACTCACGCGGACGCCATCGAGGAGGAACTTCGCGAACAGGGAATCCCGTATGTGCTGGAGGGGGGCAAGTTCTATTACGCGCGCAGCGAAGTGGAGTCGGCTATTACGGTGCTGCGCGCAGTCGGCAATCCGAATGATGCTGTGGCGCTTTATGGCGCGCTGCGATCGATCTTCTTCGGGCTCTCCGACGAGGACTTGTTGAGAGCCCGTATGCAGGGCCTTCCGCTTGATTATCGCGAAACAGTCCCCGGCGAATCGCCGCTCCGCCATCCTTTTGAAATTCTGCACGATCTGCATCGGCATCGTCATGAGCGGACGGCTTCCGAAACGTTTGAGATTCTTCTGCAGAAAACGGGTGCGCGGGAAGTGCTGGCCGCGCGCGGATTTCAGTCGCTGGCCAATCTCGGGAAGCTGGGGCGCACGCTGCGGTCGCTTCAAAGCGAGGCGACTTTTTCGCAGGTGGTGGATCTGCTGGGAACGATCGATGAGGAGGGGCTTGCCGAAAGCGAAAGCCGGCTGATGGAAGACCGAAGCAATGCCGTGCGGATCCTCACGATTCACAAATCAAAGGGACTCGATTTCCCTATAACGATTGTTGCGGCGCTCGGCCTGCAGACAAGGAACCGGAACAGAGACCTGCTGCCGGATTCCCGAGAGTACGGCAAATTTGCGCTGCGTGTCGGACCGGCGGATGCTGGCTTTTGCTCTCCCAAATGGGAAAAGCTTGCGGAGGAGGAGAAGAAGCGCGAGGAGGCCGAACTCGTGCGGCTTTTATATGTCGGACTGA
>CAZLHW010000154.1:0-8268 GCA_964559085.1 uncultured Acidobacteriota bacterium
CCAGTTACAGCGCGGCAAAGGGAGGGATGATTTCCTTGGCGAAATCGGCGGCGCATCAATGCGCCCGATACAACATACCCGCCAACTGTGTCGCCGTAGGCATTTCTTCAACAGACGGTTATGACCTTCTTCCCCAGCCCGTTCGCGAAAAAGTTGAAAAGAAGACAGCCATTGGCAGGCCTGCAGAAACACAGGAGATTGCCGACGCGGTAGCCTTTCTGACGTCGCCGGGGGGCAAGTATATGACAGGCTCCGTAATGAACATGATGGGCGGCCTCGACCTCTTTGTATTCTGATTTACCCCGGGAGGCCGGCCCGGAACAAAGATTTTGCCGGGCCGGCGTTCTCTCGAACGCGGTTCATCTTTCGCCCATTTCCTGCAGAATCTGCATATTGGCTGCAGATTCTGCGCAAATTTCCGATCCGCACAACAGGGCCACAACTCTAAGCCATTGACTGTCCGGAACATCGCTTTTGCATCCAAATGGGAAGGGTTCGTGCAACCAGTCGGTGCCGTAAGAACAAATGCTTGTTTTGGAAGCAACGGCAAGCAAGGAGTATAAAAATGAGACTCAATAAAAGCCTGTTGATTATTTGTCTGACGATGATTGTTGCGGCTCCGGTCTGGGCGCAAAGAGGAACAAGGAATAGAAATGGAGAACGCCCCTGCAGCGGCGCTTGTCTGCCGAGGCAGGCCTCCACGCAGCCCTTAAGCGCAGACGAAGCGGAGTACCTTAAATGGATGCGGGAAGAAGAAAAACTGGCTCGGGATGTATACCAGGCGCTCTATGTAAAGTGGGGCGCGCGGATTTTTGGCAATATCGCCGCCAGTGAACATCGCCATTTCGACTCGGTTGGAATTCTGCTCGAGCGCTATGGATTGACCGATTCCGCGCAGCCGTCGGCGGGAGTTTTTTCAAATCCTGATCTTCAGAAGCTTTATGGCGATCTGGTCGCCAAGGGCGAGGTTTCTCTTCTGGATGCCGTGGAGGTCGGGGTGATGATTGAAGAAAAGGACATCAAGGATCTGAAAGCCGCTATGGCGCAGGCAGATAATACGGATCTTTTGCGGGTCTTCGGAAACCTCCTCCAAGGTTCGCTCAATCATCTTGCCGCCTTTAAAAGCCATCTTGAAGTCCTCAGCCCGGCAAAATAGCGGAGGCCCGTTTTTAAAAAAGTGCATCGATTTTGCAGGCAAGGCTCCCTGCCCCCTACCCGAGAGGTCGGGGGGTCTGCCGGTGAAGAAAAATGGGAAAAAGTGAAATCAAAGGGCGGTTGCGCCGTCCAATAAGCATTGTTGTTTTTAGTAATTAGTTATTGAACCCGGATTCATGGGGAGGAATCAGTATGCTGAAAAAAGCGCTAGTTGTACTTCCAATACTTCTGCTGATGATCTCGATCGCGTTCTCTCAGGGGAAAGGCGGCAGAGGTGGCGGTCGCGGCCAAGGGCAGAGCCAAGGGCAAGGGCAACATCAGGGAATAGGCCAAGGCCAGGGTGGAGGCCAGCAGACAAACGCACAAATGGAACAGAAGCGCGTGAAAGTCACCAAGCAGCAACGGGACCAGATCCGGTCCTGCGACAAGCTTGCGGATGACATTGCCAAGCAGGCCCGCAAAATGGCAAGAGACTCTGAAAAGAAGATGAATCACGGCCAGCTTACGCAGCAACAAGTTCACATCCGGAACCAGCTGCGCCAGATGGAGCAGGAACAGGAGCGATTGATGAACAGCCTGGATGGGAATCAGAAGCAGGCATGGCAGGAGCAGATCCGCAACATGAATCAATTGCGTCAGCAGATGGCTGCGCATCAGCAGCAAATGGATGACGAGTTGAAACTGAATCCGGATCCAAAGCGGGTTGCGGAGCGGGCGCGTGCAATGGAGCAGACGATGAGCGAATGGAGGAAACATTATGCTGTTCTCTCATCGCAGGCGGATTGAAAATGCCCGACAATGGAAGCCGGCGGATGTTCTCGCCGGCCTCCTGAACGGCGGCATCTGCCCTGAGCCTTTTACTGCGGTCGCGAAATTATAATCCTCGCATCAACCGCGATGCAGCCGTCGGTGTATGGAAAGACGGGATTAAAATCCACTTCCTCGATTTGCGGCTGCTCTTCAAGCAACCGACCAAGCGAAACAAGAACACCGGCGAGAGAATCCACGTGCATGGGACCCCTTCCCCGTACTCCCTTGATCAAAGCCGGTGGAAGCGTTTCATGAATAAGCTTCCCGGCATCCTCAAGCGTGATCGGCGAAAGCCGGAAGCCCACCATTTTCAGTGCTTCCACATAAATCCCGCCCATTCCAAACATGACTGTAGGCCCGAAGGATTTGTCTCTGAGCGCTCCAATTACCAGTTCCGTAGTCGGGGGCATCATCCTCTGAATCAGCACGTCCATTTTAGACAGGGCAGGCGCGGCTTTCCTTATATTCACGATAAGCTGCTCGTACGCCGTTTTCAGTGCGCTATCCGAAGAGATCCCAAGCATTACACCGCCGGCATCCGTCTTGTGCAGGATTTTTTCAGAAACCACCTTGAGCGCTACCGGATACCCGATCTCCTTGGCAGCTGCCAGGGCGCCGTCAACAGAATCCATTACGCGGAAGGGGGGCACGTGGACGCCATACTCGCGACACACCTCGTACGCCTCGGGTTCCAGAAGACTGAATCGGCCTTTGTTGAGGGCGCCGGCAATTATTTCTGACGACCGATTTTTTGGATTCGGCCGGTATTTGGGGGTTCCGGCCTGCTCCGCATGAGATTTGCGATAAGCGGAATACCTTGCCAAATTCCCCGCAACCCTGGCTAGCATATCGGAATATTCAAATGTGGGCATGCCCGCATCTTCAAGCCCCTGCCGCGCTTCTCGCGCAAATTCTCCGAAAGTCACAGCGTTGAGGAACGTCTTCCCCCCCTGCTGCGCCCGGCAGGCGGCGGTGATTTCCTTTACAAGCAGCTTCTGATCCAGAATGGCGCTTGGAGCCAGAATCTGCAAAACCATATCCACATTCTCGTCCTTGAATAAGTGCTGGAGAACCCGTTTGTGAAGATTCTCCGTATGCGCGGCCGTCAGGTCGACGTACCCGTCGGGATGGCCGATATTCGCCATTGGAGCGCAGATGCTTTTCAGGTTTTTTTCCGTCTCGGGTGAAAGCTTCGCCAGTTGCAGCTCCTCCGTGGCTGAGACTTCATCCACGCAGATGGTCCCGGGCCCCCCCATATGCGTGAGGATGGATACGCGATTTCCCGGAGGAACCGGCTGCTTCGCGAAAGCCCGCGTTGTGTCGTAAAATTCCAGAATGGTTCTGGCCCGAATGATGCCCGCCTGCCTAAAGGCGCCTTCATAAATCGCATCGGACCCGGCGATAGAACCGGTATGGGACAACGCAGCTTTCGAACCGATGTCGCTTTTGCCCGTTTTAATAACCACAATCGGTTTGACGGCACTGACTTCCCGAGCCACCTCAAAGAATTCTCTCGGATTCGGAAACCCTTCCATATAAATGGCAATCACGCGAGTGGATTCATCGTCTTTAAGATAGTCCAGCAATTCGGCCATAGTCACATCCGCCATGTTTCCGATCGAAGCAAACTTGCTGAGCCCGATCAGCCGCAGCCTTTCCGCCCAGAACACGAAGGAGTTGGCGAACGCACCGCTTTGCGTGAGGATGCTCACCCCCCCCTTCGGATAGGTGGAAATGTCGAAATTTGTGTTGAATCCGCTGTAGGCGTCGATGATGCCGACGCAGTTTGGCCCGATAAGGCGGATTGAAGCCGAACGCAGTGTCCGGACAAGTTCCCGCTCTCGCTCCTTCCCCTCGCTCGTGTTCATTTCTCCGAATCCCGCAGTCATGCAGACTGCGGCGGCTATGTCATGGTGCGTGTGCTTTCTTTCTGCGAGCTCCTCCGCAACTTTGATTGTGAGATCCGCAGAAACCAACAAAACGCAGGCATCTACCGGTTCCGGAATATCCAGCACACTTTTGTAGCATGGGAACCCGAGAATAGACTCTTCTCGCGGATGGATCGGGTAGACCTTTCCCCGGTAGCCCATCGAGACAAGGTTTTTAAGCGCGGTGTTTCCCACCTTCCTGGGATCCGAGGAAGCGCCGACAATGGCTACGCTCCCGGGTTTGAAGAACGCATCCAAAGAAGAAGTCTTTCCCATAAATCTCTCCCGTCTAAGTCAATCTTTCAAAAAGTGCTTTTCGCTCCGAAATGGATCGGGGAGTAAGTACTGCTTTGATGATGTGAAGAGGTCCCCGGGGGTGCAAAACCAGAGAACCGGGTTTTACGTTATCAACTCCCTCGTTTGGGTGTCAAGGAGCTCCTTGAAAACAGGAAACCTTTGAGTCCTGGAGCCTTTGAGTCTTTGGGGTTTATGCCTCGAAGACTCCAAGGCTCCAAGCCTCCGAGAGAGGAATCAGGCCCCATTTTCGAGCTTGACTAGGAAACTCTGTCTCACCTATGCTTCTTTTCGGAATCTGCTTTCTGCGCATCCGCATAGTGTCCAGCGCGGGTATGAGATTTCGATGAAGTAAACCGATAATAAGCGGGTAAGGGGTAGGCCGCAAAGTGGTTAATCCTTGTTGCAGAAAACGTACGGCCCATTTGGAAGCCCCGGAAGCGTTGCATTCCTATCTGCATTCCCTAAGAGACTTCAAGGTATAGCCTTAATAGAGTGTCGCGAAAAATAAATCCGAAAGGAGCTGGAAATGTTCAAAAATGTTTATGTTCCCTATAAAGGATACTGGAGCTCACCCTTCTGCAAATGGCAGGAATCCTTGCAGAACCAGCACGCCGTGAAGCTGGCCGCTTCCACGGCAAAGAAGTTCTTTGAATTGCGCGGGATCACGCCGGATATCTTCGACAGCCTCGTTTTCGGCACAACTGTTCCTCAGAAGATGTGGTTTTATGACGCCCCGTGGTTTGCCACACTGATCGGCAACCCCAACATCAGCGGGCCAAGAATTTCCCAGGCTTGCGCCACCGCCACCGTTTCCATCAACGTTGCGGCTTCTTTCATCGAATTAGGCAGCTATGCCAACGTGCTGGTGGCAACCGCAGACCGGACTTCGAATTGCCCAAACATTCTTTGGCCGAACCCCGCAGGCCTCGGCGGAAAGCCGGACTTCGAAAGCTGGATGCTGGACGGCTTCAATTATGAGCCGACCGGCGATACCGGACCGCTGGGCACCGCCAACAACGTAACCAAAGAACACGGCATCACACGTGAAGAATCCGATGCCCTCGTTCTCGATCGTTACAATAAATACCTGATGTCCACGGCAAATGACCGCGAATTTCAGAAACGCTACATGATTCCCGTAGAAGTTGTTCTGTCCAAGAAAAAAACGATCGTGGTGGAAGCGGATGAAGGGATCACCCCCTGCACCGCCGAGGGGCTCGCATCCTTGAAAACAATGGGGCCGGATTCCATTATTACCAGCGGTTCCCAGACGCATGCGGCCGACGGAAATGCGGGCATGATTATCACAACAAAAGATAAAGCAGCCTCGCTTTCCGCCGACAAATCCGTAACAATCCAGATTCTTTCCTATGGATTTGCCCGCACCAAAAAAGCCCACATGCCGGACGCCCCTGTCCCGGCCTCTCAGAACGCGCTGGAAAAAGCCGGTGTCAAAGTGGCGGATCTCAAAGCGGTAAAAACGCATAACCCATTCTCCGTCAACGATATCATCATGAGAAAACAGATGGGCATTGACGACAAGATCTTCAACAATTATGGATGCAGCCTGATCTGGGGGCACCCTCAGGGCCCAACGGTTATGCGCCTTGCCATCGAATGCATCGAAGAGCTCGTTCTTAAAGGCGGCGGTTACGGGCTGGTTGCCGGTTGCGCAGCGGGCGATTCAGGAGCTGCCCTGGTGCTCAAAGTAAACTAATACGCAGACGATATTGGAAGGAGACTTCATATGGCCGTAAAAAATCTGTATCCAAGCTTTCAGAATCCCTACCTCATCAAGCCCACCCGTCCAATTCCCAAGGAAATGGCCGTCGTCGGATCCGGAACAATCGGCCCTGATATTGCCTACGGGTTCCGCGTTGCTTTCCCCGACATGAAACTGTTCCTCGTGGACGTGGTTGAAGAACCGCTCAACAAAGCCAAGATTCGGTTTGACGGATATGCCAAGAAGGGGTTGGAAAGAAAAACGATCAAGCCCGAACAGGTGGACAAAATCCTTGGCAACATTGTCTATACCACGGATTACAGCCAGCTGAAAAACTGCGAACTGGTAATCGAGGCCGCGACGGAGAACCTGGAGCTGAAGAAGAAGATCCTGTCGCAGATCGAATCGATTGTCGCCAAGGATGCAATCATAACCTCCAACACAAGCGGCATCCTGGCGCACCAGATTTTCAGCCACTTGAACAACCCGGGAAGAACCACCAACACGCACTTCTTCGAACCGGCATGGCGCAGCATGGGCGTCGAGGTTATTAACTGGGAAAAGGCCGATCCGGAAACCGTCAACTGGCTGCTGTGGTTCTTCGCCCAGGCCGGCAAAGCCCCGATCGCGGCACAGGATGCTTTCTCGTTCGTGCTCAACCGGCTGTTTGAAACCTGGGGAAGTGAAACCGTGCGGATGCTGGAAAAAGCTACCAGCAAGGAAATCGACTTCATCAGTGAAGAGTTCCTGGGCGCCGGTCCTTTCGGCATCATGACCAATCCGCTGACCTATTCCTCTATGATGCGCCGGACGGCGGAGGGGGAATGCTACAGACCTTCCAAACTGCTCCTCTCTGTTGAAAAATGGGCTGCAAACAAACCTCGCACCAAGGTGGACGTGGATCCCGAGCTTGCGGAATGGATCCGTATGCGGTTCCTCGGATGCGTTTTCTCGCAGGCGTTCGACATCGCCGACAGGAATATCGGCACAAGCAGCGACCTGAATTTCGGCAGCATGATCGCCCTCGGCTACAAAAAGGGCATCTTTGACCTGATGGCCAGCCTGGGCGCGGAAAAAGTCAAGGAGTACACCGCGAAGTTCGACGCCGAACGTCCCGGATTTCCGAAGCCGGCGAAGCCGATCCAGGAATACCTCGACTTCCCGCGCGACATTCTGGTCGACAAAAAAGACGGAGTGGTTATCCTCACGCAGCGAAGACCGCAGGCGGCCAATGCTCTGAGCGACAAAACCTGCAATGAAATTCTTGCCGAGCTCAAGAAGGGCGAAGCGGATGCGTCCGTCAAGGGTTTCGTAATCACCGGCTACGGACCGAAGGCCTTCTGCGCCGGCGCGGATATCGGCGGATTCGTCGCGACCTTTGGCAACCATGAAAAGGGCCAGGCCCTGTCTCGCGGGAATTCGAAAGTCCTTGAGTACATCGACAAAATGAACAAGCCGGTTGTCGCAGCCCTCAACGGACTTGCCATGGGAGGCGGCACCGAGCTGGCCATCCGGTGCCACAGTATAGTTGCAGTGGAAAAAGCATTCATGCAGCTCCCGGAAATCACCCTGGGCATGATCCCGGGCATGGGCGGCGTTGTGATCCCTTATCGCAAGTGGCCTAAAGCCGCGTCCAAGTTCCATGCAATGATCAGCCAGTCCGAAAGGCTGACCGTTCAGGAAGCGGCCGAAATCGGCATGGTAAAGAAGATCGTCAAGACCTTCCCCGAATTGATCGACGCGGCAATCGCAGAGGTCCACGCGCTCCAGGGCAACATCCCGAGAGTTCCGGACGGGCCCGTGGATATCCCGGAATACAAGATTCCGGATGCGCCCATGGCGGGCGATCTTCCTCTGAGCAAGGAAATCCTCGGCATCGTTTTCGGCATCGTCCACAAGGCCGCTAAAGCCAAGACTCTGGCTGAAGCGCTGGAAATCGCCTACGTGGGCGCCGGCGACATTTCCTGCGCCCCGGATTGCAAAGAAGGCGTCACCGCTTTTCTGGAAAAGAGGAAGCCCAACTTCGCGAAGTAGTTGAAAGACCGTCGGCGGTCGATAGTCGGCAGTCGTCAGTATTCCGGTGCTGGCGACTGCCGATTTTTTTTGGAGTCTTGGAGCCGTTGAGCTTTTTCAAACTTTAAACTCGAAGACTCAAAGAACGGTTGCAGCACCTTTCCCACCGACCAGTGCTTCAGGTATCGGCTCTCCCCCGTATCAAGGGCGCACTCCTCATGGGCTTCAATACCACCGGGATTCAAACAAGATATGCCGGATAAAATATCGGCAATGCCTTTTGCAACCGCTCCCTTTTCGAGACAATCCAGAAGCCGCTTCCCTAAACCCTTTCCGATAGGG
>CAZLHW010000155.1:0-8244 GCA_964559085.1 uncultured Acidobacteriota bacterium
CCTCGCTCCGCTCGGCTCTTTCACCCTGGGCTGCTCTGCTCCGCGCTTTCAGCGCGGGCGGAAAACGTGGTTACGAATTCGGTCCTGTCGGGTGAAAAGCCGTTCGATGGATCGCTCCGCGCCTTCAACGCTAAATTGCTTGGCACAAGACCTGCGGAGCGAAAAATGGCGCAAACGGGCGAATCCTCTGTAGACTCGCACTTCGGTTTGCACCCCACGAACCGCGCGAATCAGGCAGTAAGGACTTATTCGAGTAGAATGCTTTTTTTGGCTGAACACTCTTCACAAGGATTCCAAATTCATGGCTGCTACCTATTCCCGCAAATCCTGCGTACTTCGCGCAGGAGACTGGACACTGAACCTGGGCGAGCGCACGCTCGTAATGGGTATTTTGAACGTAACCCCTGATTCCTTCTCGGACAAGGGGATTTATTTTTCGCCGCAGGAAGCCGTCAACCGCGCCTGGCAAATTGCTGAAGAGGGAGCCGATATCCTGGATATAGGCGGTGAATCCACCCGCCCGGGATCGGAGGGGGTCTCGGCCGAGGAAGAATTGCGCCGCGTTCTTCCGATTCTGAAAGCTTTGAACGCCGGCAGAAGATTTCCCATACCGATTTCCATAGACACTTCGAAACTCGAAGTCGCCAGGGCCTCGCTGGAAGCCGGTGCGGTCATCATCAACGACATCACCTCCCTGCAAAGGGATCCCGGCATAGGGCTTGAAGCGGCCAGGCACAAAGCCGCGGTCGTGCTGATGCATATGCGCGGCGAACCGAAAACCATGCAGAAAATTCCTCCCAGCGCGGACATACTTGCGGACATCGACGTCTGGGCCCAGGAAGCGGTTGCGCGTGCTCAAAGCTCTGGTGTATCCTCTGACTCGATTGTTTTGGACCCGGGAATCGGGTTTGGAAAAACGGCAGTGCAAAATCTGGAAATTCTGCGGAATCTGGATCGACTGGCAGCAACCGGATTTCCCATCCTGGTGGGGACATCCCGAAAATCTTTTATCGGAGCCATAGTGAAAAAGCCTGCCCACGAGCTCGTTCTGGGAACGGGGGCCACCGTAGCCGCATCCATAATTTTTGGAGCGCACATCGTTCGCGTGCATGATGTCGCCGCGATCCGGGAAGTTGCGGATGTAACAGACGCCATAGTCCAGGCCGGGCCTCATCGCTAGCCCGCTTCCGTCCTTCTGTTTTTATCGACGCACGTGGAGAATGGATCCGCCGAATGGATTCGATGCTTGGCTTTTTTCAAATCACGTCCTTCACGATTCGCGATGCAATCGACATCGGGCTGGTCACCTTTATAATCTACCGGTTCCTACTGCTGATGCGGGGCACGCGCGGCGTTCAAATGACCTTCGGGATCGTGATCCTGCTGCTCTTCTATGTGGTGACGCGCTTTTACCGGCTGGCGTCGGTGCAGTGGCTCCTCTCCAATATTCTGACGTACATTGTCTTCGCCATCATCGTTCTCTACCAGAATGAAATCCGGCGCGTGCTCGCCGATATGGGGAAAACCTCGATCTGGGATCGCCAGCGACGGCAGGCCACGAAGGGATTCGAGGAAATCATACTGGCGGCGACCACGCTTGCGTCGAAGAAGATAGGCGGACTCATTGTTATTGAGCGGGATATCGGATTAAAAAATTATGCCGAGAGCGGAATAGCACTGGACGCCGTCCTGACCTACGATCTGCTGGTCACCATTTTCAGCCCCACAACTCCGATGCATGACGGCGCGGTGATCGTGCGCCGCAACAGGATCCTTGCAGCCGGTTGTTTTCTGCCGCTGACGCTGGACCCGCATCTCAGCAAAGAACTGGGCACCCGGCATCGGGCCGCCATCGGGGTAACAGAAGAAACCGACGCCGTCGCCGTCATCATTTCGGAGGAAACCGGGACAATTTCACTGGCGCTGCGCGGCAGGATTGCGCGCGATCTCGACAGCACCAGCCTCCGATCGGCGCTTCAGGGCATTTTCGAAGGCCGCTCCGATGTCCTGCCGCCCGGCATTGTAAGCCACCCAACGGAATCCGTATGAAACGTTTAATCAGGGAATACGTGCTGGAAAACTGGACCCTCAAAGCAACGGCGCTGCTCCTGGCTCTGATGCTGTGGCTTTTTGTACGGGGAGAACCCGGCCCGGAGCGGGTGGTGACCATTCCGCTGGAAGTACAGCTACCCAGCCAAATGGAGATTGTCAACGACCGCGTTACTACAGTTGAGGTCACCATGCGCGGAGCGAATCTGTCCGGCAAGTGGTTCAATACTCCTCTGCCTACCTGCGTGATCGACCTGCAGAAGGCACGAGAAGGGGAACACACGGTGACGCTGACGCGGGAAAACGTGCGAGTACCTAAAGGATCTGGAATTGAAATTCTTCAGGTAAACCCGGCCCGCGTTCTATTGGCGCTGGAGCGGACCGTATCGAAAGAGGTGCCCGTAGTAGTGCCTCTGCGGGGGAAGGTGCCGAATGGATTCGAGATATTGAGCCAAACCCAGAATCCCGCCCGATTAATCGTGACGGGACCGCGCTCCCGCATCGAATCCATTAGCGAAATTGCCACGGAAGCGATTGAACTCAGCGGGCTGACACAGCCTGCACGGTTTTTCGTCAACCTGAATCTCAAGAACAATTCCGTTCGTCCCTCCTGGGTTGATCCCGTCCAGGTCGACATCAACATCGGCCCCGTCCCGAAACCATAAATGGGGGATCTCCTCGATTTTTATGGTATCCTCCGACCTTGTTATGTCGCTGCAGAAGATAAAATCCCTGACCGAGATTATCGCAGAACGCGCGCGGCTGCGGGAAAGCGGAAAAAAGCTCGTCTTCACCAACGGCTGCTTCGATATTCTCCATGTGGGTCACGTCCGGTATCTGAATCAGGCGCGCGCCCTGGGAGATGCCCTGATGGTCGCTGTGAACAGCGACCGTTCCGTTCGGGAAATCAAGGGTAAGGGACGTCCGATTGTGAACGAATCGGAAAGGGCCGAAGTACTCGCAGCTCTCGCCGGCGTGGACTTGGTGGTTTTATTCGATGATCCTACTCCCAAAAGCATCATCGACGCGATTGTGCCGGATATCCTGGTCAAGGGCGCGGACTGGAGCCTCTCGGAAATCGTCGGACGCGACACGGTGGAACAGGCCGGGGGTGTCGTACTGAACATCCCGTTGGTTGAAGGTTCCTCAACAACCAACATCATCCAGAAGGTCCTGGAGCAGTTCGGAACCCAGTGATTCAACTGAAAAAAACATTTGAAGCAGCGATGGAGAGCAGCGCTCTCCGACAGATGGCGAATCGCCTTCGCGAGGGGACGCGTGTTCTGACCGTATCCGGCGCGGCAGGCGGAGCAAAAGCCCTCACGATCGCAAAGGCCGTACTTACAGAGCAGCGGCCGGCGGCGGTCTTTGTCGCTTCAAACGGCGAAGCCCTGTCTCTGGTCCGGGAGCTTGAGTTCTACTTCAACCTGCTGTCCGAAAAACGAATCGACCTCATACATCTGCCGGCGCTTGAAGTGGATCCCTACCGCGGACTGTCTCCTCACCCCGACGTTTCCGCCGCGCGCGCGAAGGCAATCTGGCACCTGCTTCAGGACGGGATGAAGGTCCTGGTTGTATCGGTCCAGGCGGCGGCCGTTCGTCTGCACAAACCCGAGCGTTTTCTCAACTATTGCCTGATGCTTAAAACAGGCGAGGAAATGTCTCCCGAAATGATGCGCGAATTTTTGTTTGAATCCGGATATGTGGAGGATGATCCTGTGACGGATCCGGGCGAATTCTCGCTTCGCGGAGGCATTCTCGATATTTTCGCGCAGCACCTCGAGAAGCCCGTTCGCCTCGAGTTCTTCGGAGATAAGATCGAATCCATCCGGCAGTTTGATCCCGATTCGCAGCGCTCGGTGGGCGCCATCAACACTGTCGAAATCATACCCATGCGGGAGTACTGCTGCGGGCGCGACCGGCTGCGCGACTGGGCCGAAAAAGTCCCTTCCCTCTGGAGCGAACCGTTTCAGCCCCACCTGGAGGAAGAAGTCTCGCTCGCGCGGCACGGAGAGAAATTCGCCGCGTACGAATTCCTGCTGCCGGCCGCCGACCCGCTCGAAAAAACCCTGTTTGATTACATCCAGGGATACCGCATTCTCATCCTGGAGCGCGAAATTCTTGAAAACACGCTGACCCGGCAGCATGCGGAGCTTTATGAACGGTTCCTGGATAGGGTGGAAGCGCATAAGCCCGTTCTTTCTCCCGAGCGGATTTACCTAACAGCCGAGGAGTTTCGCAATGCACTCGACCGCTTCCCGCGCCTGGAAATCGAAGAACTGAACGTCTCCGATGCGGACTCCGCGCCGATCTATTTCTCCACGCAATCCACGCGAAAATACCACGGCAACATCAGAGAGCTCATCAGCGATCTGAAAAAGTCGCGCGAATCGGGTGAATCGGTCGCCTTTATTCTTTCCAATCTCGGTCGCGCGGAACGCCTGCACGACATTTTGAACGAGTATGAGATACCGTCCCATCTCTGCCGCGCCGGAGAAACGGAAACGCCGGAAGAGCCTGCCGCCGCCGGAGCGATCCTGCTGGGGATTGGGAATCTGCATTCCGGCTATTATCTGCCGGCGATCCATCTGCGCGTCCTTACCGGCCAGGATCTCTTCGATGAATCAGACGTAGGCCTGGGCCCCAAAAAGCCGAAAGCAAGCCGGCGTCATCTCTTCATCTCCGATTTCCGGGATCTCAAACCCGGCGATTATGTGGTTCACGTGGATCACGGCATCGGCCTCTTCAACGGCCTGAAAACCATCGGCATGCAGGAAGGCGCGAAAGAATTCGCGCTCCTTACCTATCAGGACGATGCGCGGCTTTATGTGCCGGTGGAAAGACTCGACCTGATCCAGAAATACAGCAGCATGGGCGGAACGCGCCCGAATCTGGACCGGCTGGGCGGAACAAGCTGGGCCAGAACCAAATCGCGCATCAAGAAATCCATGCGGGACATGGCGGAAGAGCTGCTGAAGCTCTATGCGCAGCGCCAGACGGTCCCCGGCTATGGTTTTTCTCCCGACACCGCCTGGCAGCAGGAATTCGAGGATGCCTTCGAATTTGAATTGACGCGCGACCAGATTGACGCACTGGCAGCCGTTAAAAGCGACATGGAGGCAGCCCGCCCGATGGACCGCCTGCTGTGCGGCGACGTTGGTTATGGAAAGACCGAGGTTGCATTGCGGGCTGCGTTCAAGGCCGTGATGGACGGGAAACAGGTGGCCGTGCTGGCGCCCACCACGGTTCTCGCCTTCCAGCATTACAACACCATGCAGCAGCGCTTTACCGCGTTTCCCGTTCGCGTCCAGCTTCTGTCTCGTTTCCGGAGCCCGAAAGAACAGAAGCAGATCCTCGAGGATCTGGAAATGGGCCGCGTGGACATCATCGTGGGAACACACCGGCTCCTATCCAAAGATGTGGTTTTCAAAGACCTGGGACTTGTTGTTGTGGACGAAGAGCAGCGATTCGGGGTTTCCCATAAGGAGCGACTCAAAGCGTTGAAAACCCGGGTCGACGTGCTGACTCTTACGGCGACTCCGATTCCGAGAACCTTGAACATGGCGCTTCTCGGGCTGAGAGACATGTCGACGATTGAGACGCCGCCAAAGAACCGGCTGGCCATACAGACATCGGTTCTCAAATACAGTCCCGATGTCATTCGCTCGGCAATCGAAATGGAGCTGGCCCGCAACGGCCAGGTCTATTTTGTGCATAATCGAGTGGAGACCATTTATACAACTGCAGCCAAAGTGCAGCATCTCGTTCCACAAGCCCGCATCGGAGTAGCCCACGGCCAGATGAACGAGCGTGAGCTTGAAAAAATCATGCTCAAGTTCGTAAAGGATGAACTCGACGTTCTTGTGACAACGACGATAATTGAAAACGGATTGGATATTCCAAGAGCCAACACTCTTATCGTCGACCGCGCCGATCTTTACGGACTATCGCAGCTGTATCAGCTGCGCGGCCGGGTTGGACGCAGCGATCGGCGCGCATACGCCTATCTCCTTGTGCCTTCCGACGAGACGCTTACCGAGGTCGCCCGCAAGCGCCTGGCGGCCATCCGCGAATTCAGCGACCTGGGGACAGGATTCCGCGTTGCCGCACTGGATCTGGAAATTCGCGGGGCCGGAAATCTGCTTGGCGGAGAGCAGCACGGGCACATCGAAGCCGTAGGCTTCGACCTGTATTGCCGGCTCCTGGAAAATGCCGTCGAGGAACTGCGCGGAGAAAAACCGGAGGAGGAAATCTCTACCAGCATCAACCTCAACCTCGATATACGCATTCCCGAAAGCTACATTGCCGATTCCAGCCTGCGGCTTCGAATGTATAAGCGCATTTCGTCCGCCGCACCAGCAGAAGCGCTGGAAGCGCGGCAGCAGGAAATGATCGCCCGGTTCGGAGCCTACCCGGAGCCGGTGGAAAACCTGTTTCGCTATGCGCGTTTGAGGCAGGAAGCGCTTGCGCTTCAGATCCAGGCCGTGGAACGAAATAAAAACCAGGTCTTCTTCCGCTTCGCGGACCACTCGAAGGTGAGCGCCGAGAAGCTGATGAAACTGGTAACCCGCAATAAAAAAGCGAAATTTTCGCCGCAGGGATTGCTCACCCTGGATATTCCGGAAATGCCGGCTCCGCAGCTTTTTGAAACTCTCGACGGCATTCTGCGTGAAATACGCATGTAGCCGGCGCCCGTTTACGGCTGCTGACATAAAGGGATATTTCCGGTATTATTGCCGTTGCGAACTTTCCGCCCTATGCGGGAGTGCGACTACATAAAGGGAATTCCGATGAAAAAATTGCTATGGGCAGTTCCTGCAATTATTTTTGCTCTTTCCGGCGCATCCGCCAAAACCGTGGACCGCATCGTCGCTCAGGTGAATGACGAAATTGTCACGCTCTCCGAACTCAATCGGGAAACCGAGCAGGCCCGCCGGGAACTGGCAACAAAGTATGCGGGAGAACAGCTCGAGCAAATGCTTCAGAAAGCCGAACAACAGGCTCTCGAAATGCTGATCCAGGAAAAGCTGCTGTATCAGAAGGCTATGGAACTGGGATTCAACGCCGACATAGACAAGAAGGTCTCTCAGGCAATCCAGCAGTTTATAAAGGATAACAATCTTGAAAGCACGGAGGAACTGGAGCAGGCGCTGGAACAAGCAGGAAGAACGCTTCGGGACTTTCGGGAACAGTACAAGAGATCCATCATCGTCAACGACCTGATCTACGAATTCGTGGATTCAAGGATTACACTGCTCACCCCCGAAATCGAAAAATATTACCGTGACCATGTGGCTGAATTTACAACTCCGGAAGAAGTAACGCTCAGCACAATCGTCATCAAGGAAGCCACCGACGCCGAATCCGAAGAAAAAGCGAATGACATTTACCGGCGACTGCAGCAGGGAGAATCCTTCGCCGCCCTCGCCAGCCAGTACTCCAAAGGCGCTACGGCCAATACCGGCCGCAATATAGGCACCTATCTGCTAGCCAAGCTTAATTCCCTGACAGTGAATGCCATCGCAAACCTGAAGGAAGGAGACGTCTCCAAACCGCAGAAAGAACCGGAAGGATTCGTGCTATACCGCGTCGACTCGCGCAAGCCGGCCGCCGTGCGCCCTCTGGAAGAAGTGAAAAACGAGATAAAGAACCGCATTTACAGCCGGAAGAGAGGGCCGGAGTACGAAAGATACATCAACCGGCTGAAGGAAGACGCCTACATCCAGATTTTCTCCGAAATCAAATAAACGCAATATTGGAAGCCGAACGGATCGCAGGGATCCTAAAGCGGATAATGTGTGTGTTTCCCTTCCTCACTAACCAAGCTCAGCCCTGATTCGCATTTCAACTGCTGAAGAGGTCCCTGGCATCGCGGGAAGGGTCCGCGATAACTCTTTAGCAACTGAACTACGCACCAAGGGCCAGAGCTTGGATAATGTGTCACTCATTCCTAAGCATGTTCCATGCCAGAATCCTGCCATGGAGGTTCTTTGCGCAAATCAATGATTATCAAATATTTGCAAACCAAAACCATTTTGCTTAGACGCGAGTTTGCGTAGCATAATTCAACTTCTTGAATTTTCCTACTAATTTTTTGGAGATCGCCCAGGAAAGCCGAGTGTCAATCGCCGCGGTTATACCGGTCTCGTTTCTTTATGGTGCGGCCGGATTGAGGCGTCGGATTCCGGGACAGCC
>CAZLHW010000156.1:0-8232 GCA_964559085.1 uncultured Acidobacteriota bacterium
GGATGATTTCACTGTTGTATTTGATTACGGTTGGGGACCAAATCCAGGAGCGTATCATTGGCTGATCGAGCAGGGTGGAGAGCCGAACCGGGAAATCCATGGTGGTATTTGGGTCAATCCGCAGATGTGCGGCGTCGATCAGTATTGTGTTTTGTTTATGGATTCCACCCCCTATGAAAGCGAAGAATTTACGGAGTACGCCGAATCAAGCCAGGATTTTGGCACCGGCCTCATTAATACAGAACGCTCTTATATGGATCGTAATTTTGGCGTTGTATATCAGGATCTACTCTATATTTTTCTTCACGAAATAGGACATGGCCTTGGGATGTCGCACGGAAACGTTAGCTTCGTAGCGGAACGCGCTGACGGATTCGTGGACATTACATCGCCTCTTCCATACGCAGGCGCGTCTATACCCCTGGCCGCCAATGACTACGAAGTTGTAAGCCATCTCAACATCCTGGGCCATTCCGTCATGGCGGGCTGTCAAGCCAATACCCGCTGCCTTCCCACGGTTGCCGACATCCTGGCGCTCGCGCAGCTAAGCGGTTTTCGACAGCTTAATCTTGGAGGCGGCCATCCGACTACACAAATAATCGTTGGGACAAATCCGGTGGGACGAGTCTACAAAGTGGATGGAGTAGAGTACGCGGATCAACAGAACTTCTCCTGGATTGTTGGGAGCACTCACGAAATATCTGTTGCGGAATCCCAGGGATCCGAAGACACGCGCTACATATTTGCCAACTGGAACGACGGAGGAGACAGCAGCCATTCCATTACGGCTCCTGCCGATTCAAGCGTCTTCATCGCCACGTTTATTCCTCAATTCAAGGTGACAACAACGGTATCGCCAAAACATTGCGGTTTTATCGACATCAATCCGGAATCTCCCGATGGATATTATGATGTCGGCACCACTATCAAGATTTCCGCCACTACCGAGGACCTATGCACGTTTTCGGCCTGGGGCGAGGACCTTAGCGGCACGCTGAATCCACAGTATGTTCGCGTATCAGAGCCCCTCGACATATCCGCCATCTTCCAGATGGCCGGTTCTCGCCCTGCGCGGCTGTCGAACACGAGGTCAAATCGTTCGCGTATCATCCGCCAACCGGCGCGGCCAAAGACCAGATCGGTAGCTGCGCCGCCCCGGTAAGTAATGTGTCCTAATACCTGAAATCCTTCGAATATCAGGAGGCTGGGCAGAATAGGAGCCCTCTCTCATGGATGCAGCCCCATTAATTATGTCATCGCAGTACCGGGCTTCCGATAAGCCATCATGTAGGCTTCAGGAATTCCTTTCGATTTTCTAAGAAATTTTACTGCGGGTCAGAAAAAGGAAATGCAAGGAATCTGTACACATTTCCTTTTTCATCGAGCTGCCGCCCGTTGTTGGAAGCAAGTGGATCATAAATAAGGGATTGCCTGATACTGCGGGGTAATTTGCGTGCGGGCCGCAGGGGCTTCGAAGGCCAGGGGGGGCGAGCCGTCGGGGCCGCTCGTTTACGCGGTACTCCTGCAGATCACATTCCCGGCGCCGCCGAATTTTTCGGCAGATGTCCGAACATGTCTCTTGGAAGGCAACGGCTTTAAAGGAAGGGTGGTACAGGACACAACGTCCGCCAATTGAACCGAACACAAGATTGCTTCAAAAGGCTTTGAACCAAACGCAGCGTTTTTCCAAATACGATGCTCATGAGTGGCAGCGCCTAGTGAAGAATCGTCTAAAATCGATCAACATTAAAGAAATTGCCGACGACGTCCGTCAGTTTTTGGAACACCCTCAGGACGCGTCACTCCTGACGCCGGAGAACCTGTCCAAATTGTTTTCCGCTCAATAGGGAGTCGTCGGGGACGGTTTCTCGGTGCTTTGTTCGCTATCCCAACAGTCTGAATTATTATGGGCACCCGGAAAGCGGCCGACCAAGCGGGCGTATTTCCTGCATTCCTTTATCCGCGATTCTCTTCGAGGAAAGCGGCAATGCGCCGATACAGCTCATCGCGCACTTTTCGGAATGCCGCCAGTACCTCTTCCTGAGAACCGATAACGGCGGCAGGATCCGGCAATCCCCAATGCAGCCGCTCCGCCCGGCCGAGAAAAACCGGACACTCCTCTTCGCCACAAAGCGTGATCACCGTATCGACTTGGGATGCGGGAATCTCCGCCACCGATTTTGAACGATAGCCCGAGATGTCAATCCCGATCTCTCTAAGCGCGGCAACAGCTTCCGGACGGACACTTGAAGGGCGGGAACCGGCCGACCAGATTCTTATCTCCGCCGGCGCGAGAGATCGAGCGATTCCTTCCGCCATCTGACTGCGCGCCGAGTTTGCCACGCATAAAAAAAGGATACCCTTTCTCATCAAAAAGACTCCCTGGGAGCGTGTCCGTTCCGGCAAATGCGACTCTCAGCACCGGCTGATAGAGACGCCTGAAATATTTCCAAAATACTTGCGCCCGAGCCATAGCGAGACATTGACCAGGCCGATCAGCACAGGAACCTCGACGAGAGGACCGATAACGGCCGCAAAGGCAGCGCCGTGCTGTATTCCGAAGGTGGCGACTGCAACCGCAATCGCCAGCTCAAAGTTGTTGGAAGCGGCGGTGAAAGACAGCGTCGCCGACTGACCATAAGCCGCTCCCACCTTTTTGCTCATGAAGAAGGAAATGAAAAACATCAGAACAAAGTAGATAAGCAGCGGGATGGCGACACGAACGACATCCAGCGGCAGCTGCACAATGGTTTCGCCCTTGAGCGAAAACATCACCACAATGGTGAACAGCAGCGCGATGAGCGTAATCGGGCTGATCTTCGGGATAAATTTTTCGTGGTACCACTGTTTGTTTTTTGCCTTGATAAGCGTGAATCGGGTGACCAGGCCGGCAAGGAACGGAATCCCGAGATAAATAAAAACGCTCTTGGCAATCTCGCCGATCGTTATATTCACGGCGACACCCTTCAAGCCGAACCAGGTCGGAAGAACCGTGATGAAGACATAAGCGTAGACGGAATATAGAAAAACCTGGAAGATCGAATTAAAAGCCACCAGGCCCGCACAGTACTCCGTGTCTCCCTTAGCCAGATCATTCCATACAATGACCATAGCGATACAGCGCGCCAGCCCGATCATAATCAAGCCGACCATATATTCGGGCTTATCGCGAAGAAACAGCACGGCAAGAACAAACATCAGAATGGGCCCGGCAACCCAGTTCTGAACCCGCGACAGTCCCAATACTTTTGCGTTGCGGAAAACCGGCCCCATCTCATCATACCGCACCTTGGCGAGCGGCTGATACGTCATCAGGATGAGGACGATGGCAATGGGAATGGAAGTCGTTCCAACATTGAATTTATTGAGGAATGGAACAATATCGGGGAAAAGATATCCGGATCCGACGCCTGCAATCATTGCGAGGAAAATCCAGAGAGTTAAATAGCGGTCAAGGAACGATAGTCTCTTTGTGATGCCTGCACTCTGGGCGCCAACCGATTTATTGCTCATCGAAGTCCTCCGTAAATGCTTTTTCGTACGTTGCCGTCTTTAAGATTTTTTGCCGATCGGACAACGTGGTTGCCTTGACAGAAATCACTGTTTTTTTTCGTTTTCAGCCAGGCATTCAGCTTGAGCAGCAATTGCCCGGAATCCGCGCGTTTTGAAAGACTTTTCCGTAACAGATTCATATGGGCGGCCGCAACTTCATCTTCAACCTTGCAGAGCGAGTAATAGGACCAAAGGCCTTCCCTTCGGTCGGTTGCCAGGCCGGCGTTGCGCAGAGCGGCAAGATGCCGCGATGCTTTGGACTGAGTAATCTCCAGCACTTCCATAATGTCGCAAACACAGAGTTCGCGATAGTTGAAAAGAAGCCAGATAATTTGGAGCCGCGCCTCATCGGCAAGTATTTTGAAAAAGCGTGCTGTTTCTTTCAATTCAATCTCCTTGACTTGCATTCATATATCCGGTTTAGCGAATGTAGTCAAGGATAGTTTCAATAAATACTGCAGGCCCAATTAGCACAATATCTTAGACTTACGCAACCGGAGCCTTCTCGCCGCACCGGCGCTCGCAATTCCCGTGCTATTCTCTCTTTGCATATATGCCGGCGCGAGCAAAAGGCCGGAAAGGCATTCTGACGGCATTGGTTTGTTGGATAAAAAACCAAATACCGGGAGGAAATTCACGATGGTCAACAGGTCGTTTATGAAATGCGTTCTGCTTCTTGGATCCGCAGCAGCTGTGATACTTTCCACCCTTGGCGCATGGGCTCAAAATTCTCCGCCGGCAAAATCGGATTCGCATAAGGTAATTGCCTATTATTTCCATACCAACACCCGGTGCAGCACCTGCATGAAGATTGAATCCTATTCAAAGGAAGCGATTGAGCAAGGGTTTGCGGACGAGATCAAAAAGGGCATCCTCGAAATGCGGGTCGTTAATTATGAAAATCCGGAAAACCGTCATTTCATCAAGGAATACAAGCTCGTCTCCAAATCTCTTGTTCTCGTGAACATTGTCAACGGCAAACAAACAGAGTGGACGAACCTGAAAATGGTTTGGCAGTTGACAGGACGCAAGGATGCATTCCTTAATTACGTGCGCCGAGAGGTCCGGAATTACTTGGCCAAGGGTTAATGAGGCAGAAGGGATGCAGAGCTACTATTTTGATGTTTTCTCCGCCCTCTGGCTTGGGATCCTGACATCCATCAGCCCTTGTCCCCTGGCAACAAACATTGCCGCCGTGTCTTTTATTTCAAGAAACCTGGGATCCTCGAAAAAGGTTTTATGGAGCGGTTTGCTTTACGCCGCGGGCCGAATGCTGGCCTATGTCGCGATCGCGGTTCTGGCTGTCGGAAGCCTGCTTTCTCTGCCTGAAGTCTCATTCTTTCTTGAATCAAACATGCACAAAATCATTGGGCCGCTCCTGATCATTGTGGGCATCATCCTGTTGGATGTGCTTCCCTTTTCCTTTTCAACGTCTCTTGCGAGCAATTCGATTCAGGAGAAAGCCGGGAAATGGGGCTTATGGGGGTCCGGATTGCTTGGCATGATCTTTGCCCTCACCTTTTGTCCGCTCTCCGCTGCCCTTTTTTTTGGAAGCCTGATTCCTTTGGCCGTCGACGGAAAATCCGCCGTGATGATGCCGTCAGTCTATGGTCTGGGCACCGCGATTCCTGTCATTGCTTTTGCGTTTGTGATGGTTTTCAGCATGAAATCCATCGGCAAAATATTCAACAAATTGACCCAAATTGAAAAATGGGTGCGAAAGTTTACGGCCGTTATTTTCATTGGGGCAGGCATTTATCTTTTGCTTAAAAATATGCTCGGATTCTAAAGCAACAATCAGAGCTGGTGCGGCAGTTTTGAAAGAATCACAGGATGATGGAAGAATTCGAAATAGATATTGAAGAGACCGGGAACATCGTTTTGCCTGCAGAAATCGCAGCGCGGTATGGTTTGAATCAAGGCCGCAAAACACGCATTCGATGCAATAACGACAAAATCGAAGTAAAAGCGCCGTTAACCCATCTCCGGAAAGTCTATATTGAGCCGACAAATCAGTGCAATCTGGATTGCGTGACCTGCATCCGGCATAGCTGGGATGAACCAATGGGAACCATGAGTTCGGAGACATTTTCCAGAATCATGGATGGCTTGGACGCATGCAGCCCGAAGCCCGATATCTTCTTCGGCGGTCTCGGCGAACCTCTCTCCCATCCTCATATCGTGGATATGGTCCGGGATGCAAAAAGGGCCGGGGCAACCGTGGAGCTGATAACGAACGGAACCCTCCTCACGCCCTCGTTATCCATGCACTTAATCCAAGCGGGCCTGGACAGGCTCTGGGTTTCGCTGGACGGGGCAACTCCCGAAAGTTATATGGACGTACGCCTGGGCGCGGCGCTCCCGAATGTGCTGGCAAATCTCAATGAATTCCAGAATATCCGCAGGGCCCGATACGGGCTGCAACCGTTCAATCTGCAGCTGGACGCTTCCGTCCTGAATATGAAGACGTTTGACCTGGAGGTGAAATCGATCGATTTGCAGCTGAAGCCGCAGCTTGGGATTGTATTCGTGGCCATGAAGCGAAACATCGCGGATCTCCCCGCTGTTTTAAAGATCGCTCAACAGCTGGGAGCTCTGCATTTCCTGGTAACGAATGTCATTCCCTACACGCCTCAGATGGAAAAGGAGATGCTCTATACCGGCTCGTTGACAAACTCATTTTATGGCATTTCCAGTTCCCGCAGTTTCGTCGATTTTCCGAAGATGGATATTTATCCGGAGACCAAGGACGCCATTTGTATTATTCTGGGCGGAGATTATTCTGTCAGGATGGCGGGAGGAAACCTGGGGCAAAACGGCAATCGGTGTCCCTTTTTGGACAAAGGCGCGATGGTATTTCGTTGGGATGGGGACGCCGGCCCCTGCCTGGCGCTTCTCCACAACCACAAAATGTATTTTAACAACTATGAACGCTCCATTAAGCGTCACGTTGCCGGAAGCGTGTTGAATCAGAGCGTTCTGCAGATCTGGAATCACCCCGAGTATCTGGCCTTTCGAAAGCGCCTGGACGAATTCGCTTTTTCTCCCTGCATTTATTGTGCGGGCTGCGAATTTTTCGAGTCGAATCAGGAAGATTGTCATGGCAGCCCGACGCCGGCTTGCGGCGGCTGCCTGTGGGCCCAGGGAGTTATTCAGTGCCCCTAATCCTGTAAAATTGCCCGGGGACAAAAGCCGCGGATTCCTGTGACGCTAAACTAATTGTATTCTCTGCGAATTCAATCATGACGAAAGATTTTGAGACTCACATTAATGAAGACGGATGCCTTGTTTTGCCTCCGGAACTTGCCAGAGAATTTGGCCTTGTTCCCGGCGCAAGGATCCGCATTGAAAGCAACACGAATAAGCTGACGCTTCTCCGGCCCGTAACGCAGCTGGCCAAGGTTTACATTGAACCAACCAATCGATGTAATCTTGATTGTGTCACCTGCATCCGCCACAGCTGGAATGAGCCGCTGGGAACCATGAGTTCCGGGACCTTTTCGCGGATTATCGAAGGGTTGCGTTCAATAGACCCGCCGCCCGACATCTTTTTCGGCGGATTGGGAGAACCGCTTTCCCATCCCAACATTTTGGATATGGTACGGGAAGCGAAAGCGCTCGGCTCCAAAGTTGAATTGATTTCAAACGGCACGCTGCTCAGCAAAACCGTTTCAACAGAATTGGTTGCTGCACGACTGGACAAAATCTGGGTTTCACTGGACGGCGCCACGCCCGAAAGCTACACGGATGTGCGTCTGGGAGCAGCTTTGCCGGACGTTCTCAAAAATCTCCATGACCTGCGACATGCACGCTGGCTCAGGTATCGGCCTGAGACTTTCGACCTGCTCCTGAAGCCGCAGATCGGGATAGTGTTTGTTGCCATGAAGCGCAATATTGCGGACCTGCCGGCCGTCCTCAGCCTCGCCACTCGCCTGGGTTCACTCCATTTTATGGTAACCAATGTACTCCCTTACACCCCGGAAATGCAGGAAGAGATTTTATACTCCCGGGCCGTAACCGATTCCATTTACATTTCCTCGCCCCTGCTGCGCTCCCTCGATTTTCCCAAAATGGATGTCAGTCCGGCAACCCGTGAAGCGCTCTATCAGGCAATGCGGGGCGACCACTATCTGAGTATTTCCGGGGCCGGGTTTGGAGAACGAAATAATCGCTGCCCCTTTATCGATAAAGGATCGGTGGCAATCCGGTGGGACGGAGAGGTCAGTCCCTGCCTGGCTTTGATGCACGATCACAGGATCTATCTGTATAAATATGAGCGAGCCATTAAGCGCCATTCGGTTGGCAACGTGCGGGATCAAAGCATCGATCAGATATGGAACAAGCCGGAATACCTCACCCTGCGCAGCCGCCTGCAGGAATTCAATTTCTCTCCATGCCTCATGTGCGGGGGATGCGAACTTTTCGAATCAAACCAGGAAGACTGCATCGGAAGCCCGGCTCCGGCCTGCGGCGGCTGCCTGTGGGCCCAGGGAATCATCCAGTGCCCTTGAATCAGGCCGGCATAGACTCCGCAACACTTGGAACACCTAATGAGAAGGCATCAAGTGGAAGTCGATGAAAACGGGAAGCTGGCATTCCAAGAAGAGCTCAACCTCCAGTACGGATTGAGACCGGGAATGAAGCTATTTCTGGATGAAACGGCCAAGGGCCTTCGTCTGC
>CAZLHW010000157.1:0-3301 GCA_964559085.1 uncultured Acidobacteriota bacterium
CATCTTTATTTGCCCGAAGTTGCGGGCGAGAATTTCAGCTTTGAAGTTTCAGCGATCGAAAAGGCCGTCTCCCCTGGAGAAGCGCCGAAGCTCAACGATTCGGCCACCTCCGCCGCCTTCTCAAAACGCGAAATCGACGCGGCGCCTCTCATGAACCGCAATCTGTTTTCCCTCTCGATCTATCAGCCCGGCATACAGGTCAATGCGGGCCGCGAAGGGGAATCGTCGGTAAACGGGGCGCGGAAAATGATGAACCGCATTACGCTGGATGGAATCACGATCTCGAATCCGGAGAGTTCTACGATGGGATCGTCTCTGCTGACGGTGAGTCCCGACGCCGTCTCCGCGATTCAAATGTTCACTTCAGGCGCCAAAGCAGAATACGGCGAAACCGGGGGAGGCCAGTTCATTCTCTCTTCGCGCGCCGGCTCCAGGGTCTGGTCCGGCGAGATTTACGACTACTTCCGCAGCCGTGTACTGAACGCAAATGAATTCTTCACCAACACGCTAAACATCCCGAGGCCCGGACTTGCGAGCAACATATTCGGCATTACACTGAGCGGCCCCGTTGGAGAAAAAACCCGCATTTTCGGAAATTACGAGGGCGAGCGCACGGATCAGCAACTCATAAGAAACCGCATTGCGCCCTCAGCATCCGCCAAGGCCGGCATTTTCAAATGGTACACGCCGGATGACGTCAAGCGGAACGCCGAAACTGTGCGAACTTTCGACATCGCGGCAAACGATCCCCGAGGTCTGGGCATAGACCCTTCGATCGCGGCGCTTCTGGAAAGGGTTCCGGTATACAACAATGACCTCCTTGGCGACGGTCTGAACTTCGGAGGATTCCGATTCGACGCCCCTGCGGAGATCCGGCAGCACCGGCTGGATATTCGTATCGACCGTAGCCTGAAGCCCAACCATCAGCTGTTCCTGCGCTTCGATATGGGAAAGGCCGACTCGACCGACAGCAGGAACGGCGCCGAGGCGGCCTATCCGGACGAGACGCCCGGCACCTACGAGAACAACACGTGGGCGGTTACGGTCGGGTCCGACTGGATTCTGAGCCCGCGCAAGGTTAACGAACTCCGCATCGCATATCTGCACCCCAAGTCCGAACTGATACGGCCGGCGCGGCTCACGACGCCCATGTTTCTTGCAAATTCCTGGTCGAATCCGCTGGATCCCTCTTTCCCGCGCGCTCAGAAAGCGGATGCGTTTCAGATCATGGACAACATGTCCCATTCGATGAACCGGCACTCTCTGAAATACGGGGTGTCTTACCGCAGGGCCTCTCAGAACATTTCCGACTACAGCGGCGTGTATCCCAACGTAACATTCGCCAGCGACCGGGATAACGGCAGAAACGTTCCGGACAGTTCCATCGGCCCCGATGAGCAGAGCGAAATCTCCGAAGGGGACCGCTATCGATTCGAAAATCTCTACAACGATCTTCTTGGACGGATTGAAAGCGTTTCCCAGACTTTTTACTCAAGCCCGACGGCGCTATTGGGTGAAGGGACGCCGAGAAAGCGCGATTTCGTTACGCATGGTTTTTCCGCATTCATCCAGGACGATTGGAAAATCCGCCGGAACCTCACCCTGAACATCGGGCTGCGCTATGAAGTGCGCACAAGCCCGCGGGAGAAAAACGGCCTCCAGACCGTTCTGGATAAAGCTTCCGCAATAAGCCCTTCGGCGCAAATCTCCGACTTCCGCATCGCCGCCGCGGATCACTGGTATTCCACCGACTGGAAGAAATTCGCTCCGCGCATCGGCTTTGCCTGGGACATCCACGGCTCCGGGCACACCGTCGTGCGCGGCGCTTACGGTGTCTATTACGATCCCATCAACGGGGCGGTCACGGATTTTACGGACAAATACAGCCCGGGCCTGTCGCAAACGGTCACGCTGTATCCGAACACCGACGGCGGCGACCTCCGAGTGAGCGATGGCGTGCCGGCGCTTACCCCGTCCCCCCTCGTCCAGACTCCGCCCGCAACCCGTTCCACAAGCGTCGCCGCGCTGAACCCGAAGCTGAAGACGCCCCGTGTAGCCCAATTGAATCTGATGCTGGAAAGAAAGCTGATGGGCCTCCTTTTTGAATTCGGATATACGGGCACGAGGGGCACCGATCTCTTCCAGTTCACCAATCTCAATCAGACCAAAACCAGAGGCGACTTCCTGCAGGCTTTCCAGGAGCTGAAGGACTACCGCGACAACGGCACTCCGGTTCCGGCGACGAATACGCTGGCCAGAATTTTCGGTTCTCCCATGGCCGCCTTTTACTTCATGAAAGGATTTAATTTCGACAGTGGAGAGCCGGGAGCGGCCGCAGACGAGATGGATTTGAACTATTACGGGAACTATGCCGCGGCAGGGGTATCGGATTTCTATATCCGGAATTTCCCGCAGTTCGACAAGTTCTTCTACGGTTCCAACACCGCCAAATCCTGGTATGACTCGTTCCAGTTCGGCATCCGGAAAAGCACCAACCATCTAAATTTCCGCATGTATTACACCTGGAGCAAATCACTCGATACCGTGTCCTCCGACGGCGAGACTTTCGTCGCGGCCGGCGACAGTTTCCAACCTGAAAGCAATAAGGCGCCGAGCGACTTCGATCGAAAGCATTCGCTGAATGCCGCATGGAACTATGCGATTCCTTTCGGCAGGATCCGCGACACGGATTCGGAAACCTCCAAATGGGTCGGCGGCGTTTTCGGCGGATGGAATTTCGGAGCGCTCCTGGTCTGGCAGAGCGGCCGGCGCTTCACCGTTACCTCGGGCCGCCAGAGTCTGTTCGCCGATGTTTACAGCACGGCGAATCTGGATGAAGACAAGGGCAGCCGCAAGATGGGAGCCTTCTACCAGAATTCGGGCAACATCTACTGGTTTAATCCGGATCAGATCAATTACTTTACGCATCCCGGAACGGGCGAAATCGGGTCCTCGGGACGCAACTCCTTTACCGGCCCCCGCTACTTCAATATGGATGCGGTGTTGCATAAGAAATTCTATCTGAGCGACACAAGGTATCTGCAGCTCCGGATTGAAGCGTTCAATGTTTTCAACAACACGCATTTCGACATTCCGAACACCGACATCAACAACCCGAAGTTCGGGATTATCACATCGACGATCGGCTCGCCGCGCTCGCTGCAGGTGGCGCTGCGTTTGAAGTTCTAGCAAATCCGGTGGGGCGCCGCGGCAAGACAGCAAAGGGACGCCGGACCAGACTCCGATGGATTCTGGCGTCCGCTTCCCCTATGGCTGCGGCTTCTGCTTGCTCCGCTTCAAC
>CAZLHW010000157.1:3311-8151 GCA_964559085.1 uncultured Acidobacteriota bacterium
TTCTCGACCCCAGCGGCATTGCCGAGCCGCAGCGCAATCCTCGCGAGCCCGCCGCAAGGTATGCCGTGCGTGTGGCTGGCTTGAAAGCGCGGGAAGTATCCCAAAGACACGCCTCAGGCTTGGTCCTCGGCGCAGACACCATCGTTGTTCTCGGAAACAGGATTTTAGGCAAACCGGAATCCCTTGCCGAAGCGCGCCGAATGCTCCGGCAGCTCAGCGGCCGCTGGCACGAGGTTATAACGGGCCTCTGTGTGCTGGAATGCGCCGGGAATCGGCAACACACGACCTTCAGCCGCACGCGCGTCCGCTTTCCCCGCATCACTCCGGCGGAAATTGACTGGTACCTGAAAACCGGCGAATACGCGGATAAGGCGGGGGCCTACGGAATTCAGGGCGGCGCCTCACTGTTCATCGATCGGATTGAAGGGTGTTATTTTAATATTGTGGGTTTTCCAATCTCGGCTTTCGAAAGACTCTGCCGGAAAACCGGCATCGACCTGCTCAACGATTTAAGATTCGAGATTCGAGATTTTCGCCGCAGCAGAAAGAGTAACCGCGAAGCGGAATGAGGGCGGCAAAAGTTCACGTGCGGGCCCGATCCCGAGTTTCAAATCTCGAATCGACGTTACCCCCAGCGCAGTTTTTCGCGCAGCAGCTTGAAGAAGTTGCTTTCAAAAGGGAGTGCCAACCGCAGCGTCGATTCCGCTCTGCGGACGCTCAGATTATCCTGAGGAAGCAGAGGCATGCCGACCTGCCCGTCCACCGTAAGCATGACGTCCGAACCATGCTTCAGACAGACGCCCACGACATGACGATCCGGAATAACAAGGGGTCTGTTGGCCAGGGCGTGGGGACAGATGGGAGCAATAATCACGGCATCCAGCGTGGGATAGAGGATGGGTCCGCCGGCGGCCAGTGAATACGCGGTGGATCCCGTGGGAGTGGAGATAATCAGTCCATCGGCCCGCGTCTACAATACCGGTTCCCCATTCACGCTGACTTCGAGATCGATAATTCGGGCAAGCGCTCCTTTGTTGATCACCGCGTCATTCAACGCCAGGTATTGAGCAACGGAGTTCCCGTCGCGGACAACCTCGACATTCAGGAGCACACGCTCCTCCAGTCGATATTGACCGGCCAGCAACCCTTCAAAGGCGGCGTACATTTCGTCAAGCCGCACTTCGGTCAGGAAGCCGAGAGATCCCAGATTGATGCCGATAATGGGAGTGTTTCTTGCGCCAATCAGCCGCCCTGCGTACAAAAGCGTGCCGTCGCCGCCGAACACGACGACTATGTCCGCCCGGCTGACGAGTTCTTCCGGAGAAACAAAATTGGCATGGACGGGGCACTGATCTCGGAATGCCTGATCAATAAACACTTCGACGCCCCGATTCTGCAGCCAGGGAATGATTTCCCTTGCGATGCTCTGCACGCGGGAATCCTGCCGTTTAAAAATGATGCCGATTTTCCGTATCCCGATCGTCATGGTGTGGATAATAGCCCTTTTGCAAGCTGCAGGCATAACAAAAATTCCTGGTTCCCTTCCGCTCCCGTTATCGGAGACGGGATATCGCCCACAAGCCGATACGCCGCGGCGCGTGAAAATTCCTTCACATCATGCAGCACGCGCTCCCGCCTGGCCGGATCGCGCACAATGCCCCCCTTCCCGACTTCTCCCTTGCCGACTTCAAACTGCGGCTTGACCAGGACAATGATATCAACCGGATTCGCGCCGCAAATCGGATTGGAACCGCTTTCTTGGCCAAGGAGCGCGTCTCTCAGCGGGAGCAATACCTTGGTTACGGATATGAAGGAAAGATCGATGCAGACGAAGGAGATCTCCGGAGGCAAATCAGCGGCGCGGATATGGCGCACATTGAACCTGTCGCGAACGATCACGCGGGGATCCGATTGGAGCTTCCAGGCGAGTTGTCCCTGTCCCACATCGAAGGCATAGACCCTGGAGGCGCCGTTCTGGAGGAGGCAATCGGTGAAACCGCCGGTAGAAGCGCCTAAATCCGCACACGTCCGCCCGGCCACACGAATCTGAAAATAATCCAGCGCCGCTTGCAGTTTTGCGCCGGCCCGGCTGACGAATGGAAGCCCGCGGAGAATGCGGATATCCGCATCGGCAGCCACCTGCTGCCCCGGCTTCTCCACTTTCTGTTCATGACCCAGGACGCGGCCCGCAAGCAGCAGAGCCTGGGCTTTGTGCCGGCTTTCGGCGAATCCACGTTCCACATGCAATTGATCGATGCGGCGTTTCATCAATTCCGGCCGTGCGGCTGACAATGAACCGGGCTAGAATGCGCAACGCGTCCGCCTCTTTTCCGAAATCCCGTATATCCTGCAGGGCCGCGTCCACCAGTTCGTTTGCCTTCTTTCTGGAAGCCTCTATTCCATAACAGGCAGGGTAGGTGGCCTTTTTGACTTTCGCATCCTTGCCCGCCGTTTTCCCGAGCACCTCGCTGCTGGAAGTGATGTCGAGAATGTCATCCACAATTTGGAAAACCAGCCCGATCTTCTGACCGAATCCCGTCAGCGCACGCAAGGATGCGGCGTCTGCATTAGCGGCGATAGCCCCGCAGCGTACGCATGCTTTCAGAAGGGCCCCGGTTTTTGAGTAGTGGATGTATTCGAGCTGCTGCGCGTTGATCGGCTTCCCTTCCGATTCCAGGTCGACAACCTGCCCGCCGATCATTCCGTTTATTGTTCCGGTCGCCCCGGCCACCTCCCGTATGATGCTTATCCGCGCGGACTCGGACATGCCGCACAAGTCCGCCAGCACCTGATAGCAGCGCGTCATAAGCGCATCGCCTGCCAGGATGGCCATGGCCTCGCCGAAAACCTTGTGGCAGGTGGGAACGCCTCGCCGGAGGTCGTCGTTATCCAGTGCAGGCAGGTCATCGTGGATCAGCGAATAGGTGTGCATCATCTCAATGGCCGCGCCCAGATCCAGCAGGACCCCGCGGTCTCCCAGAAGGCTTTCTCCCGATGCAAGCACCAGGATCGGCCGGACGCGTTTTCCTCCCGCGAAGACCGAATGCCGCATGGCCCTGTGTATCGTGGAGGGTTCTTCTTCTGCCGCGGGAAGCAGCACCTCCAACCGTTCATCTACCAGTCTCTTGGACTCGCTCAGATATTCTTTTATTTCCATAATCTTCAGATTATGAGCAACGAATTGCAGGAAAGGCACGCGGTTTTAATTCGTCATTCGTCACTCGTACTTCGTCATTCTGTTTTAGGGTTCGCCCGTTTCGGCTTCTTCCGCAAACGGCATTTCTTTCATTTCGCCGGAAGCCGTTTTTATAAGAACCTCCACCTTGCGCTCCGCATCCTCGAGCTTTGAACTGCAAAAGCGGCTGACCTTAATGCCCTCTTCAAACAATTCGAGCGCCCGATCAAGAGTCAGGTCTCCGGATTCGAGCTGAAGGACAATGTCTTCCAGCGATTTCAGCGCCGATTCAAAATCTTTCACCTTGAGTTCCATATACCCCCCAGATCAAATTACGAATGACGAATGACGAATGACGAATTGCGGAAGGCAGATCGGAAATAATGTTTCAATCCGTAATGCGTCACTCGCAATTCGTAATTCTGTTTTCGACGCGGCAATCCAGCTCGCCCGAGCCGAGCGTCACGCGCACCCGGTCGCCCGGCGACACATCGACCGCCTTTTTTACGATGACGCCCCTGGCGTCGCGGCAGAGAGCAAAACCGCGCTTCAAGATGCCCAGCGGGCTCAGCGCGTCCATCTTGCCGACGGCACGTTCAAAGCGCGCCCGTTCCGAATGCAGCCGGACCCGCATCGCCGCGAGCAATCCCTGGGAACTCCTTGCCAGCATTTCCCTCTTCCGGGCAATCAGCCGGCGCAGATCCAGCGCATTCAGGCGCGCTTCGAGCATGCGTTCGCGGTGCCGGGCGCCGTCCGCAAACCGCTGCATGGCCTGAATCATGCGCAGCGTGTTTTCATCAAAACGCTGCTGGAAATCCCGGATCTTGTTTGGAGCGACTGTGAACGCCCTGTTGTTCGCCAGACGCTCCAGTTGCAGGCGCCGGCGATCGAGTCCCCGGCGCATAGCCTGGTAAAGGCGGCCCCTCAGAGAATTCACTCCGGTGCGCAGATCCTCCCGCGCGCCGGAAACCATCTCGGCGGCGGCGGAAGGAGTAGGCGCCCGAAGATCGGCGACAAAATCCGCGATGGTGAAGTCCACCTCATGCCCGACGGCAGAAATCAACGGCAGTTCCGATGCATAAATCGCCCTCGCGACCACTTCCTCATTGAAAGCCCAGAGATCTTCAATGGAGCCGCCTCCCCGTCCGATGATGATCACGTCCACGTCGCGGCGGCCGTTCAAATAGCGGATGCCGGCGGCAATTTCCTCCGCGGCCCCCTGACCCTGGACCTTGACGGGATATAAGAGAACATCCAGCGATGCATTGCGTCTTTTGAGAATGCGCAGCATATCGCGCACCGCGGCCCCTGTAGGAGAGGTAACAATGCCCACCTTGCGCGGAAGCAGAGGCAAGGGCACTTTGTGGCAGTCATCAAACAGCCCCTCTTTGCGCAGTTTCTCTTTCAGTTGATCGAAAGCAAGCTGCAACGAGCCCAATCCCACCGGCTCCATGTATTCCACGATCACCTGGTAATCGCCTCTCGGCTCATACACGCTCAGCCGGCCCCGTGCGACAACTTCCATCCCGTCTTCGGGGCGAAACTTCAGGTACAGATTGTTGTTTCTGAAGCAGGCCGCCTTGATCTGGGCGCGCGCATCCTTGAGAGAAAAATATAAATGCCCCGAGGTATGACGCTTGAAATTGGAAATTTCTCCCTGAATCC
>CAZLHW010000158.1:0-2440 GCA_964559085.1 uncultured Acidobacteriota bacterium
GTAATGCCTTGATATGCGGATTCCTTGGGCGGAAGGTTTCCTCTGTTGTGTTTAAGGGACATCGCATGGGCTTGGCCAAGGGAGCCCGCAGATTGAGGGAAATGGGGCAGGAGAACATTCGGCGGCGTTGGGAACCCTTGAAGCGCAAATCCGCTCGCAGGTCCGGTGCGTCCCGCGGCCGTGCGAAGTGATCCGAGCCGTGCTGATGTAACCGTGTAATCAAGCATTATCCTGAGAACTTGGAGCAAAGTTGTGCCGGAGAGGACAGCTTGGGAAACGATCAGACTTCAGGGATCGGAATTACTGGATAAGCTGAAGCAGATCATTCACGAGGGGAATACGCGTAAAATTATCGTGAAGCAGGAAAACCGCGTGGTCGCGGAATTTCCCCTGACGGCCGGAGTTGTTGGAGCTCTGTTTGCGCCCATACTCGCGGCGATAGGCGCCTTGGTTGCGCTGCTGAAGGATTGCTCTATTGAGGTCGAGCGCGATGTGTGTAAGGAAGGACCGGAGCGATCCAAACCAAACGATACTGCTTCGGATGTTTAAAATACAAAAAACCGGGTTTTTGCCCCGGCTTTCGACGACGGCCTTCTTTGCTCCGGCAGGATGCAGGAACCCGGCTGCGCCGGCATAAAACTGTGTCCGGCCCTGTTACGAGCTCATGAGGTGGCGGGACTTTATCCCTCTGTGAGGGGAATGGACGCGTCGGATTGTTTCCATCGCTTCTTCAAGCGATGTTCCGCCAGGAGATAGAATGCGGGAATAAGGATCAAACTGTCCCTGGCAATCGTTTTCGGCGATATGCGTTCATCCATTGAAAAGCATCCGCAATTTGCATCAATGCCGCGGCTGATGGTTATGGCGAGAACAGCGATGAAGAGAAACAGCAGGGCCGCGGCCGCCGCCGAGAAAAAGCGGATCTTCCACCCGATAAGAATTCCCAACCCGAGCGCTACCTCCACCCACGGCAGATAGGTCGCCAGCGGAAAAATAAAATTTTCGGGAACCAGTTTATAGCCGGTGATGGCGACGGCGAACTGCAGCGGTTCCTGCAGCTTAATAAATCCGCTGTAGATAAAAATACCGGCAAGTACCAGCCGGCACAGCCAGTGAAGCGCTCTCAACGCAGCCGTCATTTCAATTTCGAGTTGATGTAATACTTGAGCACCGGGTATGGAAGATACCCTTCGGCTCTTTCAATTTTTCCGGGGGAATAAATAATGGTCGTCGGAGTGGAGCGGATGTTCTGTTTTAATGCCAGCTGAATATCCCGGTCAATTCCTTCATTAATGCTCGGGCTCTGCAGTATGGTTTTCAGCTTCAGAAAATCCTCCCGCGTCAGCGCTCTGGAAACGGAGTCTTCCAGTCTTCCGTTTTGAGCCCATTTTGCCTGATCCATATACAGAGCATCCATAACCGCCAGCAGCTGGCGGACTCCCAGGCGTCTTGCCGCTTCGGCATGCTGGGAGGCCAGGCGGGAATACCGATGACCTGCCAGCGGAAATTCGCGATAGATTATGCATACCTGGTCTTTGCTTGAATATTCCTTAAGCATCTGCCGTATGGTTCCCAGGTAAAACTCGCGGCAGGCGGAGCATTGAAAGTCCGAGAACACCTCAAGGCGCACCGGCGATTTGAGGCTGCCTCCCAAGATGAGTCCTTGAGAATCCGCTGCCGGCAGAGAAGGCGCGAATCCCAATAAAATGATTCCAGCCAGTGGCAGGAGCAAGCGAGATCTGCTGCTTAAATTCATCCGACTTCAAACCTCTGGGTGCGGCTTCAAATAAAAGCCGTCAGGGACCTAGAATAGCAGTTTCAGGAGGGCGGGACAAACCTTTCTTCATCAGCCTGGCGGCTATGTTAAAGCGAAATATTTATTTGCTGTTGCGCACCTGACGCAGGCGGAATTGGAGCAGGTGTTCGGGTTTGAATTTGCGGCGGGACCAGCGATAACCCTGCTCGAACTGGACTCCGAGAAGGTAATTGGTTTTTTCGAATCTGCAGTACTTTATGCGGGCCTGGCAGCGATCGCTCTTGAATTGCAGCGATACAATCGTATCGGGCGCAATGGGTTCTTCGAATTCAAGACAGGCTCCCGAAGAGGAAATGTCTTCAAGGATTGCCCACTCACTGCGAGCGGGTCCGAATTCCGGTTTCCATTGAATTTTAACCAGATCTGCGCAAAGCTCTCGTTCTTCTTTTCGTTCGGCTCTCACGCCTAAGTTATCGGCAAATCGATGCAGGGGTTTAGATGCATTTGGGATCTTGGATTTCCGCGTGCATGCGGCAGAGGCGGACCGGCTTCTGCCGCACGCGCCGCGTCCTATTTCAGCGCCGCAAGGGCCTTCTCATAATCCGGCTCCTGGGCGATTTCCGGCACCTGTTCGGTATAGATGACGGAACCCTTTTCGTCAACAATGACAATCGCCCGCGAAAA
>CAZLHW010000158.1:2450-8150 GCA_964559085.1 uncultured Acidobacteriota bacterium
GTCCACGATTCGCACTCCATACGCTCGTCCAAAAGCTTCATCGCGAAATTCAGAACCCGCGATAACGTTCTCAAGCCCCTCCGCCGCACAAAACCTTTTTTGAGCAAAGGGGAGATCCCGCGATATGCAGAGCACCACGGTGTTCTCGAGATTCGAAGCTTCCGCGTTGAAGCGTCGTACGGAAGCGGCGCACACGCCCGTATCGATACTTGGGAAAATATTCAGGATGACCTTCTTGCCTCTATAATCGCTCAGCGACATCGTCGTGAGATCAGTTTTTACAACTTTAAAATCAGGAGCCGTTGACCCAATTTTGGGGAGAGTGCCGGCGGTGTTGATGGGATTCCCTTTGAATGTAATCTGTGCCATGGTTTATGCCTTTCAATTCAGTATTGGTTCCCGGCCCGGCCGCGTCGCTCTGCCGATGGTCGCGGCCGGACGATGTCTGATAAATCTTAAAAAGCATCCGTACATTTGGAAGGGGGAACTTCAAAGGTGTCAGAGGGATTGCGCCCTGCGATATAATCGCCCGTAATCATCTCCTTATACCCCATTCCCGGGCCTACCATCGGATAGACGCAGGCCTCGGGGTCGATCATGATTTCAAGAAATGCAGGCCCTGAAAAGCGCACAAACTGCTGCAGGGTTTCCTTTAGGTGAGCTTTTTCCGATACGCGGACGGCATATTTGAAACCGTCGGCTTCGGCCGTCTTGACAAAATCTTTTTGCCTCAGCGATTTGTCGGATCCCGAAAAACGGTTTCCGAAATAGATCTTCTGCCACTGGCGCACCATTCCATCCCCCTGGTTATTAAGCACCATTACCTTGACCGGAAGATTGTAGGTAGTCGCCGTTTCGAGCTCGCCCAGATTCATGCGCATGCTTCCATCGCCATCGATATCGATCACGAGCCGGTCGGGAAATGCCATTTGCGCGCCGATGGCGGCAGGGAGGCCGAAGCCCATGGTGCCCATGGATCCGGATGTCAAGAACGATCGCGGATGCTTGACCTCCAGGTATTGCGCCGCCCACATCTGGTGCTGGCCGACTCCAGTGCAGATGATGGCTTCTCCCGCGGTGACTTCATTCAAGCATTCGATTACATAATGCGGCTGAATGGTTTTGCTTTCGCGGTCGTAATTGCGCACATGGTTCTTTTTCAGTGCGCTCACATGCTGGATCCAGGGCGAAAAATCCTTCCGGAAGTCCCCTTTGTTCCGGATAAGGTCGCTTAGCGCCTCCCGAGCGGATCCTACATGGAACCACTTGACGGACTTTACTTTGCCGATTTCCGCCGCATCGATATCAATATGGGCGAGGTAGCGTGCCCTCGGAGCGAATTCCTGCACCTTCCCCGCCACGCGATCATCAAAGCGGGCGCCGACCGTGATCAGGAAATCGCAATCCATGACGGCGTAATTGGCGTAGGCCATCCCGTGCATTCCCAGCATATGCAAGGCCAGCGGGTCTGTTGTATCCACCGAGCCTATGCCCATCAGCGTTGTCACAACAGGGATCTGGAATATTCGGGAGAACTCGCGCAGCTGCGGCGCGGCATCTCCGGAAATAATCCCGCCGCCCGCGCAGATGAGGGGCCGCTCGCATTGCTCGAGCAGATCAAAGAAATCTCTGCACTCCTGTTCGGTCAGCCTGGATTTTGCCAGCGCCCGCATCCGGTTTTCATAGCCCCGGAAATGGAGGACGCCTTCCCCCTTGAAAATGCCTTCCCAATTCTGAACATCCTTCGGCACATCGATTACCACCGGTCCGGGCCGGCCGCTTCGCGCAATCCAGAAGGCGGTCCGCACCGTCATTTCAAGTTCCTCGGGATCTTCAACGAGAAAAACATGCTTGGCACAGGAACTCATGATATTGAAAACCGGGGCTTCCTGGAATGCATCCGTGCCGATGGCGTTGCGGGCGACTTGCCCGCAGATCAGCACCACGGGGACGGAATCCGCCATGCAATCACGGATTGGAGTCACGCTGTTGGTGGCCGCCGGACCTGAAGTAACGATAAACACGCCCACCTTCCCGCTGGCTCTTGCGTATCCGGCCGCCATGAAGCCGGCTCCCTGTTCATTTGCAGGAACAATCAGCTGCATTTGTTCGCTTCTGTCGGCCTCGTGTTCGACGTTATAACGGAAAATCGCGTCGTACGTTGGCAGAATCGCCCCTCCGGTATAGCCGAATATGGTATCGACTCCTTCTTGCGCCAGAACCTGAATGATCATTTCCGCGCCTGTCATCCGCTTGCCTGCAAGCGGATGGCGCCCTGTATGATTTTTTGCGTTCATTGCATCTTTCCCTTTCCAATATCGGTTTATCCCGCTGCCGTTGCGTCGCTTTCCGTTGATCGTAAAGCCAGATTGCGGTGCAATGCCACCTTTCCGGTCCGTACCATTTCGTCAATGCCATAGGGACGGACGACATCGAGAAACGCCTCAACTTTGCCGGAGTCCCCGGTAACCTCAAATACATAATTATCCGGAGTGGCCGTAACCACGCGCGCCCTGAAAATTTCCGCTTCCGTCAGAAGCGTTGTTCGCTTCCCCTCCGGCGCCCGCACGCGGACCAGAATCAGTTCCCGCTCGACGCAATTCGCATCCGTCAGGTCCGAAGCCTCCACCGTGTCGGGAAGCTTCTCGACCTGCCTCAGTATCTGTTGAGCGAGGAGCGGCTCGCAGCGCACCACCATTGTTATTCTTGAAAGTCCGGGATCGGAGCTGCCGGCTACGGTGAGGCTTTCAATATTATAGCCGCGGGCGCTGAACAGGCCCGCGATTCGCGAAAGAACGCCGAATCGGTTCTCCACGAGGATGGAGAGCGTTCTTGTGCCCTGTGGATTGCTTGATTGCGATGTCTGTATGCTGGCATCTGTCATTTGCTTCGCCTCCTGCTCTGAATGAATAAGCCCCAAACAAAAAAGGCCGTCAGCCCGGTTCGGGTGACGGCCTGGAAAACCCGGTTTTGGCGCCATCATCCGAACCGTAATATGCCGGTAAGGATGCTAAGATTTACGATGATTACAATTCGTACGATGACGGGCAATACGTTGTCTCGAAGATTGGAGTTCCTCATTTGCAAACCTGAAGAGCGCATGCTCAGCCCGTCCTCTAAGTTTAGTGTCTCTCCTTCCGCCTTTCGGTGGAATGCAGCGTAAGCCTATCAGGGGCCATGATTTTGTGTCAATGGAAAATTGTCGGCAGTCTTGAGCCGTGGGTCCGCGGATCCCAAATGGCTTTGCCGGCAGGGATTCTTCTATAATGGGATCAATCGGAGCAATCGGAATGGAGAAGACGGAAAATGGAATTATACGAACAATAGCCGATGCATGGCGTCAGCACGGACGCCGATGGAGAAATCACCGCTATGTCTATGCGGTCGTTTCCCGGAGAAGCCGCGGCGTTTCGATCGGACTGAATCTCAACCCGAACAAAGCCTGCAACTTCGATTGCATCTACTGCCAGGTGAACCGTTCGATTCGGCCTGCTGTTCAGCGAGTCAATCTGGGGATGCTTGCCGGAGAGCTGGACGCGATTCTGCAGGCGGAAGCCGATGGATCCCTTTACGAAGAGACCCCTTTCGATGTTTTAAACCCCGGCGAACGCGGCGTAAAAGATATTGCTTTTTCGGGAGACGGGGAGCCGACGCTGTTTCGGCGCTTTGGAGAAGCGGTGGAGCTTGCGGCGGCGGCGAGGCGGCGATTCGGCCTTCGTTCGGCAAAGCTGGTGCTGCTTACAAATGCGGCCTATCTGCATAAACCATCGGTCCAAACCGCTTTGGAAGCGCTTGATAAAAACAACGGCGAGATATGGGCCAAAATGGATGCCGGATCCGATGAATATTTCCAAAAGGTCAACCGCGCCGGCATTTCTCTGGAGCGCATATGCGAGAACATACTCTGCGCCGCGCGCATCCGGCCGATCGTCATTCAAACCTTATGGCTCCGAATCCACGGCGCAGCGCCTCCGGCGGACGAGATTGCCGCCTACGGCGATCGACTGAACAAGCTCATGGCTGCCGGCGGCCGGATTGAGAAGGTCCAGCTCCACACAATTGCCCGCGATCCCGCGGAACTCTATGCCGCGCCTCTCTCCCGCGAAGAGCTGCATGGAATTGCCGCGGTCCTGGGGCGCCGGATCTCAGCCCGCATAGAGGTGTTTCCTCCCATATAGTCCGCTGTTTTTAGAAGGCCGCCCGCTTTTAAAGCAGCACTATGTTTTCTTGCCTGAGCTGTTCCCGCAGCTCCGTAGGCCAGACGCTGCACTGCACTTCTCCGATGTGACGCTTGCGCAGGAAAAACATGCAGAGCCGCGATTGCCCGATGCCTCCGCCGATGGTTTGAGGCAGTTCTCCCCCGAGCAAACGTTTATGAAAAAGAAGGCCGGCGCGTTCCGGACACCCGGCGATCTCCAGCTGCAGCTTCAGCGCTTCCGGATTCACGCGGATGCCCATGGAGGAAAGCTCAAATCCTCTATGGAGCACCGGGTTCCATACAAAGATGTCGCCGTTCAGGCCGCGGCCGTTTTCGGTAAGCGTGGACCAGTCGTCATAATCCGGCGCCCGGCCGTCATGAGGCTTGCCATTTGCCAGAGGGGCCCCGATGCCGATGAGGAAGACGGCCTTTGCCTCACGGGCAATCGCGTTTTCGCGCTCGCGCGGTGTGAGATCCGGCCAGCGGCGCTCCAGTTCCTCGGTGTGCACGAATTCAATTTTGGGCGGGAGGCAAGGTTGAATTTGAGGGTACTTCTCGCAGACATGCTGTTCAGTTCGGTATATCACGCCGTAAATCCGCTCAACGATGCCGCGCAAAAATGCGAGATTCCTCTCGTCGGCGGCCATCACTCTCTCCCAGTCCCATTGATCCGCATAGACGGAGTGTATATCGTCCAGAACTTCGTCGGGGCGGATGGCATTCATATCGGTGTACAGTCCCTCGCCCGCTTTGAAGCCGTAATCCGCAAGCGCCATCCGCTTCCATTTTGCCAGCGATTGGACGATTTCGGCCCGGCCGTCGCGGATTGCTTTGACCGAAAACGAAATCGGCTTCTCGATTCCATTCAGATCGTCGTTGATTCCCGTGCCGCCCATGACAAAAAGCGGAGCGCTTACCCTTAAAAGGTTCAGGCTTTCGGCAAGGTTGATCTGAAAGAATTCCTTGATCACGCGAATGGCGCGCTCCGTCTGGCGAAGATCCAAAAGCGGCGCATAGGGTGGAGCTGTTTCGGAACCTGGCTTCATGCTGTGCTCCTCGGCTGAAAAGCGGGGGCTCTCCCACTCGTCCCCCTGTATGAAAAATGCATGATGTACTGTTGCCGAGAAACCAGGAATCGAGTGGGGGCGTCCCTGGTTCTCAGCTTATATCACAATGTTGATGAGCTTCTTCGGGACAAGGATCACCTTGCGGGGTGTTTTGCCCTCGAGGCTTTTGATCACGCGGGGATCCGCCAGCGCCGCCTGCTCCAGCTCCTTATCTGTGGCATGAGCGGAAACCGTAATCCTGCCGCGGATTTTCCCATTGACCTGGACGGGTATCTCAATCGTGCTTTCCTGAACATGCCTGCTGTCAAAAACCGGCCAGGATTCGCATACCAGAGAATCCGAATGGCCGAGCACCTGCCACAGCTCCTCGCAGATATGAGGCGCCATCGCCGCCAGAATTCGCACGAAATCATCCATGCAGCCGTGCGGAAGGAA
>CAZLHW010000159.1:0-8101 GCA_964559085.1 uncultured Acidobacteriota bacterium
AAGTTCTGGCTCTAACGAAGTCAGAGATGGTTTTTAGAACATACTCTACATTGGGAGTCTCCATCTCTGCTATTCGTTTTATGTAGTTGAAGTATAGTTTTCTGTCTTCTGAATCCTTCTTTTGTATCCTTCTAACCAATTCGTCATGGAGGTGATTTTCGGGAGCAACTTTAAACTGATCGTAATATTCATATGAAATTCTAATGATAGTTGCTGTGACGTCTGAGGTGAAGTACTCATAGGGAATAGCTGTTCTAACCAGCTTCAAAAACTCTGAATTAGTTACAACTAAATGGACAAAGCAGTCTTGAATATGCTGATTTATTACGGATTGTACCATTTCTATGCATTTCCTATGTACGATCCATTAAAATTCTACCCGAAAAACTTTGTACGTGACACGCTGAGCTAAGAATCTCACGTAACGGGTATATTGACAGGGACCAACCCAAAAAACTCTTATAGGGCACGTCAGTGCTCTTCTCATGTATAGTTCCTCCTGACGTATTGAGGGAACAGACTCATCCATGTTGCTTCCGAACAAATTTGTGAAGGATAGATGATTCGGAAATCATCTTTTCTGGTTTCATCTAAGGCATCTATAAGTACTATTGCAAATTCGTCCCGAGAGTACTTTCGTTTTTTGCAGAATGCTGTTAACCGTTCAGACCCTCTTAGGAACATCCTTTTTTGTTTTTCGGGGATAGATTGAAAACTCTTTTTGTTGTTCATGAATCTATCTCTAAACAAAAGATAAAGTTTCTTAGCAAATTCTACTAAATCTTGATCTTCAAACTTAAGTTCTTCCTCTCCTTTTTGTGCGAAAAGAAGATCATACTGCTTCCGCAACTTTCCAGTGCTGAGTATGTTTCTTTTCCAGAAAGTATTCTTCTGACTCCATTCGATGATTTCTGCTATTTCTTCAGGATCCCTTTTATCCAGACGAATCATACGATCTATCTCCCCTGACCACTTTTGTAAGTTAGGAATTCGAAAGTTCGGAAGTCTCTTTCGAATCAGTAGGAAAAGTCCTTCAGCTAGGATGTATTCTATCGAGTCCTTCTTAAAAAGTGTCTTCTTTGTCTTCTTGCTTGGTGTTGAAGGAGGCGGGAGGGTATTATCATCATTTAGATCCTTTAGACTTTCATCTAACAGATCTTGATTATCATTCGTATTGCTATTCTGAATATTACTCTGATTATTATTAGAGACATTAATTAACATCGAAACTTTATCATCCTGATGTTCGACCCTCGTACGGGTATATATACTCGAACGCTCGAAGCTTTCGTCATTCGTTCGAGCGTTTTGATCATTCGTACGGGTATATATACTCGAACGCTCGAAGCTTTCATTTAATCTTATGAGAAGTTGTTGGATACTTTTCACCTCCTCTTTGATGACCAAAATCTCCTTTTCTATCCCTTCTATTCTGTTGTTAAGCTGTTCCTGATCCATTTTATCGTACGTTATTATTTCTAAACTAGTTTAGAATTTATTTCGTTTACGATAACTTTTCTATATTTCTTGTCGAATTATGATATTATTAAGATATCCGTGCCTTCTTGAAAAGTGAGCACGAAAATGAAAAATTCTCCTTAACTTTTTACAAATTTCTGTTTTAAGATGTATCGCCAGAATATATTATAAGTGTAACATATTTAGCAGGTTTAAAGAAGTTCTTTGATAAATGAGAGAGAGATAGTTAACATCCTTGGCCTTTAAGGATGTTAAGTTGACGGCTCCAGGATTAAGTTGTTCCTAGTGACAACCCTGCCGTAGTTAAGAGGACGAATCTTATTACAACAGCAGTAATAGGACTAAGGAGTTATGCAGCCTCCCGCCCCTTTTTAGAATTTTAGTTCTCGGTGATGCCAGACTGCTTAAACCTCTATGCATCGCCGAGACATTACTGCGGAGTGGAGCAGTTGGAAGCTCGTTTGGCTCATAACCAAAAGGTCGCTGGTTCAAATCCAGCCTCCGCTATTAGTACCGTGTCGGAAGTCTATTGGCCGACCAATAGATGATACTTCGGTGTATTACGGTACTATTGGAACTGTTACAGTAGTTGCCAAATATGCATTTTGGAAACAAAATGAGAGCACGACGTAGCTGGTCAACAACGTTTGGCACAAACCAGCACACAGCTCCTTGATAGTCGATCCGAACGTCCGGGTAGAGTAAGCCTAGGCAGGTTATACGGACCAAAGATGCAGACGTGATTTAGACTTTAAGAGTAAAGTCATTTTGCTTTTTGAAAAGTAAATAAGGACAATAGATAGAGTAGCTGTCTATCTGTACAACAAGTGGGTGAATAATCCTCGGTATGTGGGATAAACCAAAGTCAGACAGGACCAAGGGAAGTCTTCTGGAGGCTGTAAAAGCTGGCTCGTTTGCAAGGACATGACTAGCATACCAACAAACCTTGCATTGTAAGTAAATGTGAATCTTACCTTGTTGTGTCCTTTTCTAACGAATAAGCAACGACACCTGCGGTGGGTGAAGTTGATATGCCATAGAATGTCAGCGGAGTAATCCGTGGATGGGTTCCGTGTCCAGCTGAGTAATAGTGGAATAGGTTGTACTACGGTGCTTAAAACAAGACGTTTTAGGTTTTGTTCCCTTTGAAGCCTGACATTCTTTTTATCTTTTTTGTTAACTTTTAGTTACATCAGTATATATTTATTATTGTATGATACGAACAGTACACACCCTGGATTGTGGGTTATTCATTGCCAAGCCTATCCAAAAAATTTTGGAGGTAGAATTCATTGGACTAAAGTAATTATTAAAGCTAGTACTTCTGAAGAAGCATTTAGAATTTTTGGCAAGGTAGAAAAATGTCTCCCGATTTAACAGCGGGAGAATTTTAGGAGTGACGAACGATGAATGTTGAGGATTACAAACAGCTCGAAGCCTACTATGCCGTGGCCAAGTCGCTCAAGAGTCAGATTGAGCACATTGAGAAGGTTCTTCATGGCGTCCGATACCGCACAAAGGACGGATGTAAGTCGTTCAGAATATTCATACAACGAGCGGACGGGAATGGGCACGACCAAGGATGTCATGCGACGATACCTGAATACGTGTTCTGAGACGCAATCGTGCCGGCCCTGACAGAATCATTGAAAGGATTACGCGAGGACCTGAAGGCACTTCCACCGGTCTATTGCAACGACGGAAAAGCACAGGAAAAGCGGAAATCAACATCAAAATAATCTTTCAGTATGTATCGTTTAACAGCGAAGGAGAAAATAATGCCTGACGATTCAATTTACAAACATACTCCAGGTCCGTGGTCGATTTACAACCACGGAGATAGCAATCAGGGACACTACGACGGTTATCTAAAGACTGACATTCGGGCTGGAGCGGGCCTGATACATGTTCTCCAATCCGTGGCAGGCAACACATTCCAGCGACTGGCAGCAAATGTCCACTTGATGGCCGCTGCCCCATCAATGCGAGACGCATTATGGGCTATCGCCAACATGCAGGTCAAAGAAGAAACAGACAAAGGCGAGGCCCTTGCACTATGCATGTCAATCGCTCGCCTTGAGTTAGAAAAATGTTCAACGGCTGGGAAATAACCAAATTGGCTGCATGAAAAACAAAAGAAAACAAGTATAGTTATCATGATGACTATAATGTAGAACCATTGGAGATTATAGAGGATGTTTGATACGTTGGATGTATTTAGTATCTATAACTCAATAGATGGTGAGGTAAATGGTTTTTATGGGATAGGACAACCTACAACTTTTATACGACTCAAGGGCTGTAATCTTCACTGCAAGTATTGTGACTCTCAATATGCTAATCAAGAAGAAGGTGGATTAGGGGTTGTATCTATAGAAGATATTCTTAAGTATCCTTTGCTTCGAAAGATAACAATTACTGGAGGTGAGCCACTTCTTCAAAAAGAGGGCCTTTTAAATCTTCTTGAGAAACTTGCATACAAATTCGTATCTATCGAAACAAACGGAACGATTCCAATTATAGATATTAGAGGAAAGTGGGCACAATCCTATGTTCGTTTTATTGTAGATTATAAGTTGGACGGAATATTTGACGAATCTAACTGGCATTATATGGGAAGTTGTGATATACTTAAGTTTGTTGTAGGTTCAATAGAAGATTATGAGAGGGCCAAAAAGATCTTAAGAGATAGAAAAGATGTACGTGTTCCTGTTGCATTTAGTCCGGTTATGAAAAAGGTTGGAGGTACAGAATATTATGCTTTATCTTTTGCAAAACAATTAGCTGAGAGAATAGTAATGGAGGCTAATTATCTTCCCTATCAGACACTATTTAGTTTGCAACTACATAAGGTATTGTGGCCTGAATGTAGTGGAACTAATGAACGGTAGATTATAGGAGTTACAAGTATGGTACAGCAAGATGACAAATGTGAAGTTTTCGGGAAGGCTCATGATGAAAAAGCTGAAGAATGTCAGCAGTGCAAAGTTGACTACCCTGAGGAGTACGAGGAATGTAAGAAGTTGACAAAGAAAGCAATTGAAGAAAAATCTAATGAGGACTCAGCTTCCGAGAAGTCGGAGAAGACAAAAAGTTCTCCAGAAGAAAAAGAACCCAAACAACCCAAAGAACGGAAGAAAGCTTTGAGTGTTAATGTGAAGAAGTTGTGTCGGGATCTGCTCAATGAGGGAAAGACCAAGGAAGAGATCCTTGCTCATATTAGTGGATTGTATAAGGAAGCTGGAAAGGACGACAAGTATGCTCAGTCCCGTGCCCGTGCAATCTACAACGATATTAGTAAGGAAGCCAAAGGATCCGAAACTACAAATGAACCAACTGACAATAACAATACGAAGTAAGTTTCAGGCAGTGCATTGTTGGCCTGAATGTCCTTATGATGAAGTTGGGTTTCTCCGAAACAAACACCGGCACGAATTTCATGTAGAAGTTGAACTGGAGGTTTCTAAAAGTCGGCAGAAAGAGTTCTTTATTTGTAAGAACACTTTGAACGATTTTCTGAAATGTTATGAAGGGAAAGACTTGGGCGAAACCTCTTGTGAGCAGTTAGCTGTTGAGATTTACGGACATATGAATTCTGCATTTGGAGATTGTATTAGAGTTTCTGTGTTTGAAGACGGAGAAAATGGATCTACTTTCTATTCGGTGGAATAGAATAATAAGGAGTGTGTTGTGATAGATATCCGGACATTGCCGGGACCTTTCGAGGTAGACTATCCAGAAGTGTATCAACTCGAAGTTTGTTCTGCTTGTCAACTAAATTGTAAGATGTGTCCAAGAACGAAATATAAGAGAAGGATAGAAAGAAATTTTCTTCCTTTAGATTTGTTGGATAAGCTTCTTACAGAAGATACTTTTCGTGGAAGTTACTTTCTAGAATTGCAAATGGCCGGAGAGCCACTTCTTCATCCCCATCTTTTGGAGATTGTCAGAAGAATTAAATCAGCATACCCAAATCTTCTTCTTGGATTGAGTACCAATGGAATGTTGATTAAGAGGCAGTTAGAGGCCCTTAAGTTGTTGGATTATATCACAGTCAGTGTTGATTCTATGGACCAATACGAAGACATCCGCGTGGGTGGAGATGTGCACGTGCTCAGGGAAGGCATAGGGCTCCTCTTGGACAATTTGGATTTTGAACGAACAGCGTTGGATCTACAGATTGTAGAACTGGGCGACTGGCGGAACCAACTCGAGAAGGTCCGATCCATTTATACTAATACACCAGTCAACGTTAGGACCGTTCCGGATTGTTTTAGGACAGTGTTTGAGGATGCGAACAGTTATCCTGTCAAGAGAGAGCCCTGTGTCAACCCGTGGTGGTCAGTCAGTATACAAGCAAATGGAAATGTTGTCCCCTGCTGTTTTAGTTTTGGTGATGACATTTTTTATGGGAACGTAGAAAGGAACTCTTTGGAGAGTATTTGGAAGGACTCCTCTTGTATTAAAGATCTTCGATTTGCTCATGCGACGAATCCTACAATACTTCCAGAGTTATGTAAAAAGTGTTATATGCGTTCTCCCGCCTTCTTGCATTGGAACATTTATTGTAAGTCATTGAAAAAATCTTAATTAAGGAGATAGTTATGAAGAAGATGTATTTTGTTTTGAGCAGTATTGTTGTGGCTATTTGTTGTGGTCTTTGTATTTACGCAACGACTCCACAATCGGATATCAATCAGGATGGTATCGTTAATTTAGGGGATCATTCGATTATGGCCAGTGAGTGGCTGACTACTGGAACGCCAAGTCCTTCTGAGTTTCGTCCTATTTGTAAAGCAGGAAAATACACGGGGAACGGATTATCTAATCATCTTATAAGTCTTGGAATGTATCCTGTTCACGTGATCATCCGTTCTACTGAAAATGGAACTGATAGAACCGGTGTGGAAATGATAAATATAGCCCCTGCTCAAGGTGTCGATAACATAAAGTGGAGTCAAGCTAATGCAGAAATTCGAAATGATTGTGGCTTTTATGCTACGGGCTTTTTTGTAGAAGGAACGGATGTTGCTGTTAATAAGAATGGAGTCGAATACTTTTACGTTGCGTACGGCTACTAATGACAAAAAAACAATCTAATTCTTCTCCTCCTAAAGGAATAAGACCTAAAGCCCCTCCAGGGCCTCCTAAAACATCATCTCCTGAAAGATATTATGTGGCTATGAGGATGAGAACACATATGGAGGCAGATCTCTTCGGCTCACATATACCTATAAGTTTTCCGGAAGGATGGGTAGGAGTACTTTCAGTGTACTCTTCATTAGATGCTTTACAGAAGCAAGAAGGAAAAAATTGTCCATTTACTTTAATTACAGAAAGTAAAAAAGAATGATTTATATCGTTCCAATTGAGCCGTTGGAAGAAAGATACTCCAGTCAATGGAGAACTTGGTTCTCAAAGTTCTTTGAATCAAAAGATGTGGACCATGAATTTATAGACGGAGTTCCTTTGACGTACACAATTGAACAGGGAGCATTTTTAGATGTTTGTGGAACGAACTACTACAAAGCATCTCAATTGATGCAGATAGCCAAGCTGATTCATGCAGGAAAAGTTCATAATACAGGAAATGTTTTTCTGTTTATGGATCTTTGGTTTCCTGGACTAGAAATGTTAGCGTATATGCGATCTGCTTTGGGGTTAAGTTTTAAGATTACAGGTATGCTTCATGCAGGTACATACGATCCGAACGACTTCTTGACTAAACATAATATGGAGATTTGGGGAAAGCCATTGGAGGAGTCTTGGTTTACTTTTGTTGATGACATATTTGTAGCTACTAATTATCATAAGTTTCTACTAAAGAAGAGAAGGCAGTGTTTTCCTGATAAAATACACGTTACAGGGTTTCCAATTTATCCAGATTTTGTTGATTCAAAATGTGAGAAAGAGAATATTGTTGTATTTCCTCATCGATTAGATGTAGAGAAGCGTCCTGATGTGTTTGATAGATTAGAGAAACGCCTTAAAGATATACATCCTGATTGGAAGTTTATGAAGAGTAAAGAGACGTGTACAAATAAAAAGGAGTACTACACTTTACTCAATAGATCTAAAATAGCAGTATCTTGTGCTTCTCAAGAAACGTGGGGAATAGCTATGCAGGAAGCTCTTTTTTGTGGATGTATTCCTATAGTTCCCGACTATTTAAGTTATCCTGAAATGTATCCAGATTCTTTACGTTATTTTTCTTTTGATTTGGGTCCGGATAGTTTGGTTTCATTAGTAGACTGGGCTATAAGGAATTATGGAACTATTTGGAGTACAATCGCTTGTAAAACAAAGTTTGAATTGATATCTAAAGGGCAGAACGCTCTTGAGTCTATACTATTCCATCTTCTAAAGTAAAGGATGATCTTGTGATTTCTGGCGTTCAAAGAATATATATGGCGAACATGTTGACGTCCGGTTCAGTCAAGGACCGTGAGCATTTTCTTTCTATTCTAATGAAAGGCGAAATGCACACTTTGGAGACGTATTGGAAGACCAATGCCGTTAAGAAACTTTTGGATGAGAATCCAAAGTTAGTTATATTCTTGGATTCTGGAGCACACAGCTTATTAAACGTGCATGCCAGGAATCAAGCAGAGGAAGAAGGCCA
>CAZLHW010000160.1:0-8088 GCA_964559085.1 uncultured Acidobacteriota bacterium
AACGGCGGCCCTTTGCGCCGGATTCCTTTGCGGAATCACCACAATCCTATTTCCAAAAACTCGAATTGCTCGTGGGATCCGCCTGCCAATACCGATCCAATCTTATCAATAAAATTTTGAAAAACAACTAAAGGTTGGGGAAAAAGATAATTATGCCCCCATATATCGTGGTTATGCGCTCAAAGGCCTATGGGAAAACACACTGCGGCGGCTAGGAACGCGCGCGAGAATTGGGAAATGTCGCGCCGCCTCGCATCTGCCCACGCGGCGCTCGGAACGCGGCACATCCTAATTTTCGGACACGCTCCTGGCCTGTTCCGGCGATTTGTTTGCCGACGAGGTATCCGAAGGTAACACAGGTGGCGCCGAGGTTGTGTCCGGGTTGCAGGAAAGTATACAGGTTGGAATACATGTCGCCCACAAGGGTGCCGACGGCATAAAGTCCCGGAATGACCTGATCGTTTTTATCAAGCACCTGCATATGGATGTTGGTACGCAATCCGCCGGATATATTCAGAAGCCAGGGCGCGCGGCTGGAGTCGGCATAGAAAGGAGGCCGCTCGACAGGCAGGAGAAGGGCGGGACGTTTGCCGAAATCCTCGTCCTTCCCCGTTTTGCAGAATCGGTTGTAGCGATCAACGGTCGCTTTCAGCGCATCCGCCGGCAGTCTCAGCTTCCGGGCGAGGGCCTCCAAGGTATCCGCTTTTGCGATCGCGCCCAATCTGACGTTTTCCTCCCAGCCGTCGATCACGGATTGAACGGGGACCTCGGACGGCCCGCCATAATAGGAGCCGGTAGGGATCCAGGGGGCCGCTTTTTCGGCGTATTGAGAATCCCAGACAGCAAATATTGTCGACTCCGGCTGTTGCATCTGCGCGGCGCCGGCAAAGGACCTGAGGCTGTCCTCGTTGCCGTAGCGCACCGCGTTTTTATTGACCAAGAGCCCGGTGAACGCTCTGTAAGGTTGCGTCCCGGGTCCCGCGCCTCCAAGCAGGATAGGGGCATTCGGCTCGGTCTTCTGCCATGCGGCTCCGACCCATAATGCCATTTTGTGCCCGTCGCCGTTGTAGATCCCTCCTCCCGCTTTCACCAGCGGCAACACCCAGGGGCAGTACTTTTCAACCATCTCTTCGTCTTTGAAATCTCCGGTGGCGAGCACAATCCCCTTCCTGCCCTCGTAAGCGCGGCAGACATCGTCGGCGGCTTTCGCGATTACGGCGCGGACGCTGCCGGTGTTGTGGTTTCCGCGCACAAGCTGCAGCGCGGTCGTGTTATAAAAGATCTGCACGCCGCGCGCCAGCGCGCTTTCCGCCAACGTATTCACCACGTGCTGCTGGCTTTGGCCGGCCGCTTTAATCCCCTTCCCCAGCCATGAGTGCGAACCGGGGCGCATTGTCAGGATGCCTTCGGGGTCGGTGTTCCCCATTTCAATAACGGACTGGTACCCGGCGGCTTCCATTTTATCGATCAGCCAGTCCATAGCTTCTCCGCTTTTGCGCGCCCACAGCCACCACTTGTCCTGGGCAATCCTGTAGGAGTGGCACTTCATTTCATTTTTGAACTCTTCGGCCGGATTGGAGTCGAGTCCTAGTTTGCGCAGGAGCCGGCTGTTGCATGCATGATTGGAGCCGCCGCGTCCGACCGGCATCGCGCTCGACGCAATCACAATCACGTCAGCCCCGTTCTCTGCAGCTGCATTGGCACAAACCAGGCCGGAGGTTCCGGCGCCGATCACGACAACGTCCGCGGTTAAAGTCTCCCGGATCTTATGGGCCGGAATCGGAGGCGGCGGAACCTCGAAAGAGTATGTTTTGCATGAATCGGGGCGCGGGGCGTTTATTTGACCGTTGATTTTCCCGGTGTCCTGTATCGCCGCCATGCCGGCGCCGAGGGCGGCGCCGCCAATAAAACGTCTGCGCGTAATATTCCTTGTCAAATTTTCAGCCATTCTTTCTCGCTCCGAATACATCCAGGCAGAACACGGCAAAATGTTACATGAATCCATTGCATCCGTGGGGCATATTTAATATTCTGCCGGCTGGCAGAAACCGGCCGGATTGAATTGTAGCGCCGTCTTGCAAGGAGTGGTCTTATGTCGCTGCGAAAATGTTACGCTCACCGTCCGCTGTCCTTATTGCCGATTGTTATCCTTTATGCCGGATTGCAGACGGCCATGGGCCAGGAGTCTGCAAAAATCTGGGAAGACCCCGCCACCGGTCTGATGTGGACCGTCGAGGATAACGGCACCGATCTGAATTGGAACCAGGCCAACGCTTATTGTGAGGAATTGACGCTGGGCGGCTATTCAGACTGGCGATTGGCGACGCTGGAGGAACTGGAAGGCATCTACGACAGAACCCTGAAGAAGCAATATAAGGCCAAGGGCCCGATAAACCTGCAATCCGCTAACGTCTGGAGCGGATCCAAAAATAAACTCGGCGACTCCTGGCTCCTCAATTTCGGCTATGGCGGATCCAGCATTTCTTCAGGCGCAGGCGGCGGGTGCGGCGCTCTGGGTCGCGCATTGTGCACGCGCAAGTCCGCAGGCAAATAATATTCTTCGAATTTTTGGATCTCGGAGACTTCGGAACCCGGAAGAGCGTTCAGCCCCGTCTCTTTCGGGCTATCTGCATTCAAAATTGGCGGCGTCGTTGGGATCTCCGCTCCCCTTATAGTGCGCAACAGCCGGAGAGGCGCACACGGGGCGGGGTCGGAATACCTCGCGGTCATCATTCCGATGACGGGCCAGTATCCGATCCGGCGCAATCCCTTTCTCCACCCACTGCTGCAGCGCTTCCAAAGCATCAAAATCCTGCGGGTTGCCGAACCCGGGACACATCCCCATGCCCGCGACCATGAACAGTCGCGCGAAATCGCGCGTCTGACGGCTGCCGCCCATCGCTTCCTCAACGCGCCTGTAATAATCAATGATGGACCGCGGCGGAATAGTCGTTTCGTTCCAGGACTGGTAGAGAATGAGCTTGCCGCCGCGCTCTTTGAACGGTTTGAGGTCCGGGCTGATTCAGTCCACCGCCGCTCCCGTCCGCTCCTCTGCAAGCCGCGTATCGCGATCCGGATCAAACGTCTTATAATCCCAGTCCGGATTATTGAAAACCATGCCTTTGAAATAGCCGAGGCTCAGGCCGAGCGGCTCCGGGCCGCCCGCCATCATGGCCCAATTCAATTCTGTTCCCGGCTCAAATCCGCTGTAGATGGGAGAGCCGTCGTTGAATTTTGCTCCGGCATAGATCTTTCTTGCGGTTTCCACCTGCGCGTCCGTAAGACAGGAGGCCTGGTCGTTGCCATGACACCGCATGACAACGGGGTCGTAATGACAGGCGGGCGGATTTTCAATGATCCCATCCACCAAACCATCCTTTCCATCGCAGGCGTCAAGCGCAGCGCGATGCATGGCCGGGTATTTTTCGGGTGAAATATAGCCGGGAGCGCGGGTGCCGTCTTTCAGAGACACCCAGCCGATATACAGCGAGCCGGCCTGAAGTCGCGACACGTAATAAGCGGGGTCGCCGGCAACGATGCCGTCAAAATCATCCGGGTAACGCTGCGCTTCATTAAGGCCCTGGTTGCCGCCATTATGGCAGCTGCTCCAGTACGAGTACCGCACGGGCCGGCCATAGTAGCTCTGAATAAGCTGTTTGGCTGCCACTACCGTCTCATGCACCGCCCGATAGCCCCAATCGACGAGCTTTTCCGGGTGACCGGCGGCCCAGAAGTATCCATCCTCGGTGTGCCCGGTGTCGGTGGACACGGCGGCATAGCGCTTCTGAACAATGTCGGAAAGAGCGCCCCGGGAAACGCCCCCGATAAATCCGGGATTGCCCACAGCAAGCAGTTTCCCATTCCACTCCTCGGCGAGGGGAAGCCATACTTCAAAGCCTATGCGGGAATCGGAGGTCGGGGCAGCAAAGCCTTCCACTCGGCAAAAGGCGACGTGAACCATTTGGCCTTTTGGCGTGCCGAAAATGCCGGAGGTTGGAGGGATTTCCCAGGGCGGCGTTACGGCTACAGCAGATGTGATAATCCCATTCCGGATCCGGACGGATTTCAGGCTTTCGCATGACGGCTGCGCGTTGGCCGGGACCGGCGCCGACAGAAAGGACGCAAGCAGCCACAGAAAAAGACAAATACCGGAGTGACGTATCATAAAATTTCTCCCGAAGCGGAGCTTTCCCATCAAGGCAAGCCGGCGCTGTAAGCACCGCAGGTGCACGGTAGTGCAGCCCAGGCGGCAGGAGGAGCAGCATCCGAAGGCCTGGGGGGTCATCCGCTAGAGGCAGCAGTCCCGGCAGGGGCGGCGCAGCCTGCATCGCGCCTTCAGCGCGCCCTGCTCTTTGGGGATTGCATGCATCCGGCTTGACCGGTTTGTGTGAAAAGCTGAGATCCTTATTTCATAGGCTGTTCCGGCATCCGGCCTTTATACAATAACGCCGGACCGGACCCTGGCGATCTCCAGGGCTTCCGGATCCAATTCCATTTGCAATAAAGTGACTCGGGATTTCCGCTGCAGTTTAAGCGGCACATTCTTTCGCGCTCCCGGCGACACCAGGATGCAATCATAACGCGGGTCCTTCATGAGAGACTCGAAATCATCAACTTCATCGACAAGGATCCAGGAAATTGCCGCATCTTTGCATTGCAGCCATTTGCGAAGCTGATCCATGATGAAACGGGCGCTGGCGATCGCATGTTTCGGCAACAGCAGCAGAATGCTGGATGCCTTTATTTTGCTTAATGCCGCTTTTGTCTGCTCCGAATAGCTTATTTCAATAGGTATCAGATCCACTCTTCTCCCGCGCAGCGAACGCCGAACCGTATCTGCGGCCAAATGATTTGCAAGCACTTTTCGGAGCCTGCTTCCATTCACAGGAGTATGCCTTAACTCGTCAATGGATAAGCCGGCAATGCTCGTTTGCCAGAGCCGGGATATCTGGTCTGCCCTTTTAAGGGCGGACTCCTTATCCGGATCCACGTATGCGATAAAGGGAAATTTGCGTTCCTCTTCGTGAACCGCCCGACTGAGATAGCGAACAAACGCGACTGGAGATACCCCGATTCTCCGAATTCGCTTCACGATTTCTTTGCTTAATTGTTGGCATTTCTTATTAATGGAATTCGGCGCGGCCGCGGATACGGCGACCGCCGTTCTCTTGCATGGAGCCGGAGAAAGCAGGCCGGCAGTCTGGAGCGCCAGATACGCCCGGTGAATCTGGCCTCGATTGACGCCGGTCTTTTTTTCGACTTCGCGGATCGGGGGGAGAAGGTCGCCTCTCTTCAGCAACCCCATTGCGATAGAAAGCTTGATCTGCTCCTGGATCTGTTTGATTACAGGAACCGGGCTGTTCTTTTCTATCAGAAATTCCATATTTGCACTCCGGCGCCGCCCCGGATCTCAGAATGCCCCCTGCAATGCCAATGCCGGCGGCACAACGGACCCGAGCTGCGAAAATAGAAAAGGAATGCTGTCACAGACACCAACGTGAAGTCAAATATGCGTTATCGCATTCGTCAAAAGCGGAATGCAGCCTACGGGAAGCCGGGAACGGAAATGGACCAGGAATAAAGAGCCATGCCGTCCAGGTCGGCCGCCATTCGCGGCTTTGCAATTCCCTGCGTCTGCAGGAAAAGGTTCATTGTGAATTGAAGAGAAAAGATGGCGACCAATCCCAGAACAATCTGTGTTTTCGGGGCCATTCGACTTCGGAAGGGGGACAATGCGCTTGTTCCATTCAAACCTCGTGAATATTGGCTGCGGAGCATCCATTCTGCAGTCCGGATGTGTTTACGGACTGCTTTGATCAGGCGATGGTTCCGAGTGTAATCGCATCCCGATTCCGATAGCAATGCCAAAAATCCGCCCTCTGGATTGTTTCGCCAAACGATTGCGACCGGCGGAGATACTGTCACATATATGTGACATACTTCTTGACAAGGCGCAGCCAGGTCGGATAAGAGATCGCGTGAACTGGCAACGAATTCGCGGGAGACCGATCCAATGAAAGCCCTCGTGCTAACCGGGACCAGGAAGGTCGAGCTTGTGGAGCGACCCGAGCCTGTGGTGCAGCATCCCAACGATGTTTTGTTGAAAATTATGCGGGTCGGCATCTGCGGATCCGACCTCCACTACTACACACAGGGGCGCATCGGGGATCAGGTCGTGAGTTTCCCCTATTTGATCGGGCATGAATGCAGCGCGGTTGTAGCCGATGTTGGCAAGCAGGTGACGCGCTTTAAACCCGGGGATCTGGTTGTTGTAGACCCTTCTGTTTCCTGCGGCATCTGCGATCAATGCCGGCTGGGTCATTACCATACGTGCCGGAAAGTGCGTTTTTTGGGATGTCCCGGGCAACTGGAAGGATGCCTGTGCGGCTTCCTCGTCATGCCCGAAGACTGCTGTCATGGCGCCGAGGGGCTCACTGCGGATCAGGCCGCGCTTGTTGAACCGCTGACCATCGGGTATTACGCCCGGCAGCTTTCCGGCGATATAAAAGGCAAGACTATCGGGATACTGGGGAGCGGCCCTATCGGCTTGAGCGTGCTTCTGGCCGCCAGAGAAGCCGGCGCCGCGGCCGTCTATGTGACGGACCGCCTGGATTACCGATTGGAAACAGCCCGCCGACAGGGAGCCGCGTGGACCGGGAACCCGGATCAAACAGACATAGTTCTCGATATTCTTCAGCGCGAGCCGCTGGAATTGGATGTGGTGTATGAATGCTGCGGGCAGCAGTCTGCTTTCCAGCAGGCTGTAAAATTGTGCAAACCCATGGGCCGGATCGTAATCGTAGGCATTCCGGAAACAGATCAGAGTTCCTTTCCGGCACACGATGCCAGACGCAAAGGACTCACCTTTATCAACGTCCGGCGCCAAAATGCGTGCATCGATCCCGTCATCCGGCGAATCCATGAAGGCCGGATCCGCCCCGATTTTATGATCACGCACAGATTCAGCCTGGATCAGGCGGCCAGAGCTTTTGAGCTTCTGGCGGATTATCGGGACGGCATCCTTAAAGCTATTATTGATGTGCATGAAGAGCGGCCGCCGGTTTAGGGCTACTTCCCATGGAGCCGAACGAGGAAATCTGCGAATGACAACTCGAACTGAAATCGCCGAATACCGGAAGGAAAATCGCCTTCTGAAGAAACAAATTGAAGAACGCACCGGAAAAACCGTCGACCAGCTTTATGCCGAACGGGCCAAACGAGTGAAAGACACGATTGAATTGAAAACGCCCGATCGAGTGCCTTTTATGGTTTTGGTCGAAGCGCACCGCTACGCGGGAATTCCCAACTCCGCTGCGTATTACGACCCGATCGCTTTAAAACGAGCCATGCGACAAATGGCCGTGGACCTGGAGCCCGATATGAGCGAGCCCGGATTCCCTGCCTGCGGCGCGGCAATGACCGAACTGGATGTTCAAAACTGCATATGGCCGGGCGGCCCCAAACCGGCGGATTACGAATACCAGTTCATCGAAGGAGAATACATGAAGGAAGAGGAGTATGACCTGTTCCTGAAGGATCCTTCAGGCTTCATGCTCCGCTGCTACCTGCCGCGCGTTTACCGGGCCCTCATGCCTCTGGCCAAACTCCCGCCTCTCGACAGCATGTTTATGGGTTTCGAAGCCATAACACCGCTCTTTGCAAGCCCGGAGTATCGGGAAATGGCCGGGCATCTGGCCAAAGCCGGAAGGCAGGTGCGGAAGTTTTATAAAATTGTGGGGGATGCGCATGAGGAGCTGGCCCAGCTCGGGTTTCCGCCATTCGCACGATTCGCCGCCGGCGGCGTGGGCGGTGCGCCCTTTGATACGGTTACGAGTTTTCTGCGGGGCATGAAGGGTTCCATGCTCGACATGTACCGCAGGCCGGACAAGCTGCTCCAAGCCTGCGAGGCGATATTGGAAAGGCGCATTGCAAACGCCTTCCCTGCCGATCCCTCATCAAAAGATTACCCTCCGAGAGTCGGACTGCCCCTCTGGAGAGGCGACCCGGTATTCATGTCCGACGCCCAGTTTAAAAAGTTTTATTGGCCGGGGCTGAAAAAATCCCTGCAGACTCATGTGGACCTGGGGT
>CAZLHW010000161.1:0-6895 GCA_964559085.1 uncultured Acidobacteriota bacterium
CCACGTCGCCTTCCCGAACCTTGTCGCTGGCCAGTATCTCGTCGAGCCTGGCAATCAGCATCAGGATTTCCTCATACTCCGCGATAATTTTTTCGCGTTCGAGGCCTGTAAGGCGCTGCAGGCGCATATCCAGGATCGCCTGCGCCTGGTCGGCGCTGAACTGAAATTGCGTCATCAGTCCGGCTTTCGCCGCCGCAGGCTCTTTGGAGGAGCGGATCAGGGCGATGATCGCGTCCAGCATATCCAGCGCGCGCTTGAGGCCCTCGAGGATATGGGCGCGGGCTTCGGCTTTCTTCAGTTCGAAAAGGGTCCTGCGCCGGACGACTTCTTTTCGGTGGTCGATGAAACAAAAAAGAGCTTCGCGCAGATTCAGTATTTTGGGCTGATTGTGCACAATGGCCAGCATGATGATGCCGAAGCTGGACTGCATGGGAGTCATTTTGTACAGGTTGTTCAAAACAACCTGGGCCGGCTCGGCTTTTTTGAGCTCGATCACAATGCGCATGCCCTCCCGGTCCGACTCGTCCCGCAGATCGGAAATGCCTTCGATTTTTTTATCCCGAACCAGCTCGGCAATGCGCTCGATAAGCTTCGCTTTATTGACCTGATAGGGAATTTCCGTCACCACGATCGCTTCGCGGTCGCGGGATATTTTTTCGATCGCAGCCCGTGCGCGCAGGACAATAATTCCGCGGCCGCTTTCATAGGCGGTGCGTATGCCGCTGCGCCCGTAGATAAAGCCTGCGGTGGGAAAATCCGGACCCGGAACCAGCGCCAGGAGCTCATCCAGGGTCGCGCCCGGATTCTCGATGAGAAGGATGGTTGCATTGATGATCTCGGAGAGGTTGTGCGGCGGCACATTGGTCGCCATTCCAACCGCAATGCCGGAAGACCCGTTGACCAGAAGGTTGGGGAATCGGGCGGGGAGCACCAGCGGCTCGGTCAGCGACTCGTCGTAGTTCGGCCCGAAATCCACCGTATCTTTATCGAGATCCGCCAGAAGCTCTTCAGAAAGCCTGGCCATGCGGACTTCGGTATACCGCATGGCGGCCGCGCTGTCCCCATCTACGGATCCGAAGTTGCCCTGGCCGTCGATCAGAGGGTAGCGGACGGAAAAATCCTGAACCAGGCGCACGATCGTGTCATAAACCGCGCTGTCTCCGTGTGGATGATATTTGCCGATGACATCGCCGACAATGCGCGCCGATTTCTTGTAGGGCTTGTTGTGCGTATTGCCCAAATCATGCATGGCGTACAATACGCGCCGGTGCACGGGCTTCAGTCCGTCGCGGGCATCGGGCAGCGCCCTTCCGATGATGACGCTCATGGCATAGTCCAGGTAGGACTTGCGCATCTCGTCGATGATGTTTACGGGAATCTGATTTTGAGCTTCATTCATGTCTGTTGTGCTTAGATATCGAGATTATGAACATTGAGGGCGTTTTCCTCAATAAACCGGCGCCGCGGCTCCACGGCATCTCCCATAAGGATTGTGAAAATGCCGTCCGTCTGCACCGCGTCGTCGATCGAGACTTTCAACATGGTTCGCGTTTCAGGATTCATGGTCGTTTCCCACAACTGCTCCGGATTCATTTCTCCCAATCCTTTGTAGCGCTGCAGGGTCAGGTCCTTCTTCCCCAGCGCGACCAGGTAGTTCAGCAATTCTTCCCTGGAATGCACGACAACCGAGTTGCCGTTTTCCTTAACGGTCAACGCTTGATTTTCCAAAGGCACCATTGCGGCATAGAGCTCAAACAGCCGCTGCCATTCCGCGGAAGACAAAAATTCCCAATTCAAAGCGACCCTGTTGCCGTTGTTCCTGCTTTCGATCACAAGCGAATGCAGGCCGTGCTCTTCATCCATAAGCATTCTGGGTTCGTAGCCGATCCGGTCCAGAACTCTTCCCAGTTCCGAGAGCACTTCTTCGTCTTTGAAAAGCTGTTTGAGGCTGAAGCCGTTGCTGAGCAATCCGCCCTCTCCCGCCACAAACCGCAGCAGGCATTCCAGCAGGTTTTTGTCCTGAAGTTTCCGGTTCAGTTTATCAAAAACGGTTCTGTGCTCCTGCACGTCGCGCATGAGCTGGATCAACTGCGGCCCGCTGTATTGCCTGCCGCTGTTTTCCGCGACGACAACGACACCGTCCGTTGCCCGCTTCTCGATGAATTCTTCCATCTCGCGTTCATTTTTCAGATACTTGATCGTCCGGCCGAGTTTGACTCCGTACAGCGGAGGCTGCGCGATATAGACGTGTCCCCCCTCGATCAGCTCCGGCATCTGCCTGTAGAAGAAGGTAAGCAGGAGCGTCCGGATGTGCGAGCCGTCCACATCCGCATCGGTCATGATAATAATGCGGTGATAGCGCAGCTTGTCGGCCGCGTAATCCTCCTTGCCTATCCCTGTGCCTATCGCCGAAATCATGGTGGCAATTTCGGCATTGCTGAGCATCTTGTCGAATCGCGCCTTTTCCACGTTCAGGATCTTTCCCCGGATGGGGAGGATCGCTTGAAACTTCCGGTCTCGACCCTGTTTCGCGGAACCGCCGGCGCTGTCCCCCTCAACAATATAAATTTCGCAGAACCTGGGATCTCTTTCCTGGCAGTCGGCAAGTTTTCCAGGGAGCAGGGCTGTATCCAGCGCCCCTTTGCGCCGCGTCAGATCGCGCGCCTTGCGCGCAGCCTCGCGGGCGCGGGCCGCTTCAATCGCCTTGGTCAGGATCCTGCGGGCAATCTGGGGATTCTGCTCCAGAAAAGCCCCCAGGCTTTCGTTGACGGCGTTTTCCACCACGCCCTTGATTTCGCTGTTTCCGAGCTTTGTTTTGGTCTGTCCTTCAAACTGCGGATTTTTCAGCTTGACGCTGACGACGGCAACCAGGCCCTCGCGAACATCCTCTCCGGTCGGATTTTCTTTAAGATCCTTCAGCAGGTCTTCCGCCTGACCATAGGCATTGATGGACCGAGTCAGCGCCGCCTTAAAACCCGAAAGATGCGTGCCCCCCTCGTGTGTGTTGATGTTGTTGGCAAACGAAAATATCGTCTCGCTGTAGCCGTCGTTGTATTGCATGGCTACTTCGATAATGAAATCTTCTTTTTTCGTTTCGAAGTAAATGGGCTTGGGATGGAGAACGTTTTTATTCTTGTTCAAATACTCCACAAACGAGGATATGCCGCCTTCATATTTGAATATCTCCTTGCGATCCGTGCGCATGTCCTCGAGGGAAATTTCCAGCCCTTTGTTGAGAAAGGAAAGCTCGCGCAGTCTTGCCGCAACGGTATCGTAGCTGAATTCCAGCGTCTCAAATATCTCGCTGTCCGGAACAAAAGTGATCTTGGTTCCGCGCCGTTTCGTCGTCCCTGTCTGCCGGAATTCGCTGACGGGCTTGCCGCGTTCGTAGTTTTGTTCATAGACATTGCCGCCTCTCCATATTTCCAGATCAAGGCGACTACTCAATGCGTTCACGACCGAAACTCCGACCCCGTGCAACCCGCCTGAGACTTTGTAGGAGTCGTTGTCAAACTTCCCCCCGGCATGCAAAACCGTCATTACGACCTCGGCCGCGGATTTTCCCGTTTGCTCATGGAAATCCGTCGGAATGCCGCGGCCGTTGTCGATTACGGTCACGCTATTGTTTATGTGGATCGTGACTTCCACTTTATCGCAGTAACCGTTGAGCGCTTCATCCACGGAATTGTCTACAATTTCGTATATCAGGTGATGCAACCCGTCGAGTCCGGTGGAACCGATATACATCGCCGGACGCATGCGGACCGCTTCAAGGCCCTCCAGCACTTTGATTTTGTCCGCGCCGTAATCTTCGTCTTCCGGAACGGCGGCTCCGGGCGCGCGGGTATCCTCGTAGTCAGGTGGTAATTGGTTTTCACTCATGCCGGATTTTCTTCAATTTTGATGAGAGACCGTCTACTTAAAAAACGCTGCAAACTATTTATTTCCAATAAATTATTTGCAAAAAATCAACGCATGCATTATAGCACAATCGCCTCCGGAAACGGAGAATAATTCCGGAATAGTTTATAAATATAAGTTATTTATTTATATATATTTAAATCAACACTACGAGGGTTTGCGGATAGCGGATGCCCAGGACCGCTCAGAGGCCCGAATGAGCGGTTATAACGGTTCCGTTTTTCACGTCAAAATGCCGCGTGCTTTCCGGAATCGCGGTCAGGACAAAATCCTTGGCGGATGTTAAAAAAGTCTGTGTTCTTTGAGACAGGAATTTTAAAAAAGTGTCGATACGCCGGATATCGAGCTCAGCCTCCGCATCATCCACAAGAAAGACGGGATAGAAGCCGTGCATCTTTCTATGAATCTCCATCTGCGAAAAATAGAGAGACAGCAGGCCGGACCGTTGCTGTCCTGCAGAGCCGAAATCCACGAGAGATTTTCCGTTCACATAAATCTTCAGCTCATCGCGATGCGGCCCTACGGATGTGTATCCGGTTTTCCAGTCCTTTTCGCGGCACTGGCGGAGGCGCCGTCTGAAAATTTCTTCAATGCGCTCAATATCTGACTCCTCGCTTGCGACGGTCGAAAGATAGTGAATCTTCATCTCTTCTGTGCCGAACAATCCCTGAGGCAGCAGTTTCTTCATCTGTTCCACATAACGCAGCCGGTTCAAAAGTATTCGTGCGCCCGGCTGGACAATCGACTCATCCCAGCTCTCCAGCAGGCCTTCTTCCGCACTCCCCCGGCCTTCACGGTACAATGTCAGCATTCGATTTCGCTGCTTCAACGAGCGTCCATACATGGCAAGGTGGCTGACATGGCCGGGATAGAGAGTGACCATCGCACGATCAAGAAAAGCGCGCCGATCCGCCGGCGATCCCCGAACCACATTCAGATGTTCCTGCGTAAACGCCAGCAGATGCAGATTGCCGACAAATTCATCAAGGGACACCGGTTTTCCGTGAAGAAAAAGCTTTTTCTCTGTCTGAGATATGACTACCTGAAGGTCTCTTGAAAGGGCTCCGTGTTCAATCGTCCCTTCCACCCTGCATTCTCTCTGCCCGTGCTGAATACACTCTTTGGGGATCGAGGTGCGAAAGCTCTTTCCATACCCGAGCAAGTAAATGGATTCAAGTAGGTTTGTTTTCCCCTGACCATTCAATCCGGAAAACAGATTGGTGTCTTCAGAGAGGTTAATCTCCAGCTCCTGAATGTTCCGATAGTGGTAGAGGCGGAGTTTTGTGAGTTTCACGCCTAAAATTTCATGGGCATGACAACATACTTGTAATCCAGATCCGATCCTCCAATAGGACGGATCAATCCCTGTGTCTCGGAATCCTTGAGGGCGATTGAAATAGAATCCGATCCGCAGATGGCGATAAAGTCCAGAATGTATTGGGGATTAAATCCGATTTCAAGATTTTCCCCTTCAAACTCGACGGGTACCAAATCCCGAGCCTCCCCGGCTTCCGCACAGCTGGCCGTGAGCTCCAATACTCCCCTTCTAAAGGCGAGCCGGATGGCTTTCAATTTCTCATCCGACATGATGGCGGTTCTTTTGATTGCGTCTCCAAATTCCCTGGTGGAGGCGACGATGAATTTATCGTTGTCCCGTGGAATGACCAGCTCGTAGTTGGGAAACTGCCCCGTAAGCACTCTCGATACGAGCCTCCGATTCCCCATTGTGAAAAACAGATGGTTTTCATCGCGTCCGAATTCCATCATCGCATCCTGATCTCCAATCAGTTTCTGGACTTCGATCAGTGTTTTTCTTGGAATAAGAGACCGGACTTCCATGTCGAGGCCTGGGATCTCCATGCTTTTGGATACCAACGCCAGACGATGCCCGTCCGTGGCTACCATGCGGATTTCTCCGGGAAATAACGCCAGCAGAGCCCCGTTTAAGGAATAGCGGGATTCCTCCTGGGTAATGGCAAACATGGTGCGCTGAATCATGTTCCGAAGAAGATTTCCGGGTATATTGGCCGTCGCCGGAGCCAGCTCGGGAATCGAAGGGAAGTTCTCTTTGGGCAAGGCCACGATCTTGTATTGCGAGTTCCCCGAGCGCAATTCAACCCAGTCATTTTCCAGAAGCGCGAGGTTGACGTCGGCGCCTTCGGGCAGCAAGCGGACGATGTCGAATAATCGACGCGCGGAAATGGTCGTTGTCCCTTCCATCTCCACCGAGGCGCTGCATCCGCACCGAATCGTCACATCGAGGTCCGTTGCAGTAATTGCCAGACGCCCTTCGGACGCCTCCAGAAGAATATTGGAGAGAATGGGAATGGTGCTTTTTTTCTCGATAACACCCTGCACCAGATTCAGCTCATTCAACAACGAGTTCCTCGTAACCGTGAATTTCATGAGGGACGCTCCTTGGGAAAATAAAGAGAACCAGCCACACTCGAAGTGCGATTATACCGCTTCCCTGTAATTCGAATTCATGAAAAAAGGGAACAGCCGGATTGTTACCGATAATTCTATTCTTATTCAATAAATTTATTGAATAGTAGAAGTAGTAGGGCCTGTGGATTTGTGGAAATCCACACTAAATACCGCCGCAGCCGCAGATAGACTGTGAAAGATTTCAATCGGGTCCTGTGAAAGGAAGACATTTTCTGTGGATAAAAGACGGTCTTCGGATATTCACAGGAGGAGATTGAAGACAGTGTTGTGAAAAAGGATATAAGCGTTCTTTAGTCATAAAGATAGCCTGTGTATATTTCAGTGAAAACCGTGAGGAGATCAGCGCAGCGATTTGACGATGGCACTTACAGCCGCAGAGATTTCCGGGTCTTTCTTTCGAAGTGTTTCGATTTTTCGAATGGAATGGAGGACAGTCGTATGATGTTTGCCCCCGAATTCCTTTCCAATCTGCGGCAAGGATTGATGGGTAAGTTCCTTGCAGACGTACATGGCGATCTGCCTGGGT
>CAZLHW010000161.1:6905-8086 GCA_964559085.1 uncultured Acidobacteriota bacterium
AGAAAAGAAGGATGCGACTGCACGCAGCACCATCTGAGAAGCGCCGCCGGAAGTCTCTTCGCTCGTAAATCCCTTGAGGACATCCCTGGCGTATGCAACGTCTATGTCGCCGACGTCAATGCCGTCCAGCGAAGCTCTTGCGCTAAGGCGATTTAAGGCCCCCTCGAGTTCTCGTATATTGGAACGGATGCCGTTTGCTATATACAGGGCGACGTCATCGTTCAAATGGAGAAGCTCGGATTCCGATTTTTTCCTGAGAATGGCAAGTTTGGTTTCAAGGTCCGGGGGCTGAATGTCCGCGATAAGGCCCCATTCAAACCGGGAATGCAGCCGCTCTTCCAGCGTGGGAATCTGTTTTGGAGGGCAATCGCTGGTAATGACGATTTGTTTCTGTCCGTCGTAAAGTGCGTTGAACGTGTGGAAAAACTCCTCCTGAGTCCGCTCTTTTCCGGCAATAAACTGAATGTCATCCATCAGAAGCACATCAATATTGCGGTATTTCTGGCGAAATTGAATCGTACGGTCAAAACGGATCGCATTGACCAGCTCATTCATGAATTTTTCCGAAGACATATAGGGCATTCGGATACTCTTGTTGCGCTGGCGGATGAGATTGCCTATGGCATGCATCAAATGGGTTTTCCCCAAACCGACACCGCCGTAAAGGTAAAGAGGGTTGTAGGCTTTGGACGGTCGTTCCGCGACGGCAAGAGCGGCGGCTCGCGCAAGCTGATTGCTGGTGCCGACAACGAAGGTGTCGAAAGTGTATTTCGGAATAAGCAATGGGGGGGAGTCCAAAGCATCTGCAGAGCTTTTCAGAGGCTGGGTTGCTTCGGAGAGAGAAGTCGAGGCCTCAATATCCAGGTCTTGAGCCGCTTTCGATATTTCACGCGCCGCCGAGAGCAGGAGAGAGGAATAGTGGTCGCAAAGGCACTTTTTAAAACTCTCTGTCGGAACCGTCAGGTGCAAAATGCCGTTTTCATAGCCTTGAAAAACTATCGGCCTGAACCAGGTATCAAAAATCTGCCGGTTGGTGTTTTTTTCAACAATAGACAGTACTTGGTGCCAGAAATCCATAAGCCTTTACCCTGCAGCGGGTCGCAACTGCAGCCACAACTCGATAACTTTTCCACAGCCTATTCCACAGCTGTGGAAAACAGAAAATAAACCCCAACAGCAAA
>CAZLHW010000162.1:0-8081 GCA_964559085.1 uncultured Acidobacteriota bacterium
CGACCGCATAATGAAAACTGCTGCAACCCGACGCTGCTCCCCTCCCAAATTAAGGATGTAACAAGTAGAGTGGAAACAACGTAATTAAACTGCGATAACAGGTTTTGGAAGATTGGATGTGCGGTCGGTTCTTTCTAAGACTTCCAAATGACGCCAGAAACGGCTAAAGCGATATTTTTATCAGGAGATAGGGTTTCCCGCTATGGTTCGACCCATCATTACAGCATTTGTATTCATTGCGGCTTTAGGAGCCGGTTCGGTAACCGCTCAGCAGCCTGCCTCGTTTAAAAACTTCGCCAGTTTCAGGAATATCGTGCCTGGGATAGACTTTTTCGCATCCAACCGCCAGGCGATTGCGCCCTATGAGAAGCCGACTGCCGAGACGATGGCCAAACTCAGAGAGCTGTTTGGGAAGGAGTTGCCCAAGGGCGCGATTTTCATCTGTTCCACATTGGCGCAGAGGGACTCCATCTATGAACCCAAGGTTCTGAAAATGGGTTATGCATGGACGCTGAAACCGGAAACGCCGGCCGTCCGTAGCCAGCAGATGCTTGAGCGCATCAAATCGAGGATGGGCGATAACGTTCCGGCAGAGATCCTGGAGCGGATGAAAAACATGCCCTCTGATATGACTGCCAATTTTGAAAAGCAGATGGTCGCTTCGATGACACAGCAAATAGCCTATGCCGTCCTTCAAACCCTGCTTTCGGAAGGGCAGCAATTCCGCTCCTCGAGGCTGGATGATATGGGAAAGAGTCCGCTGCCGGACTGGCTGGATATCGGCATTGCCTCTTATGTCAGCGGTACCAATTCCACGATCGGGTTCCTGCAGCAGAATATGGATCAGTCCTTTCCGCTTGAGGATGTGCTGTCCATGGCACGGCCTTTTGTCGCGACTTTTTCCGATCAAAATGGAGGGGGGGTTGGCGGCGGCATGCCCAATTTCGGCGGTGGTGGTATGAATGGTTCCGGCGGAGCCGGTGGAATGCGGGGCGGCTTCCAGCGAACCATGCCCAAGGATGAGCAGGACCGAATGCTTTTTGACGGGCAGGCCAGCACCTTTTTCTGTTTTATTTTGGAAAAGATCGGCCTCGAAAAGGTGAGAGAGCTTATTAAAGAAGCTCGCGAGGGCAAGGAAAGCAGAGATTATCTCGGCCGGCCGGATGTGCTTGGACCCGATTTCCAGAAGATCGAGACGGATTGGGCCGCCTGGGTAAAAGCCCAGAAGGTAGAAATGCCGTTTAGGCCCAATTAATTCCCGATAAACGTAATCCCAATTGAGAGCAGCATTATGAGTGTGGAAATTAAGAGAAAGCTCAGTTCTAAGTTTTGCGCGACTTTTCTGTCAGCCGCAATTCTCGGCGTGGCGATGTGGTGTTTGCGGCCGGCGTCTGCGCAGAATCCCGGATTGACGGGCGCCAAGAAGGCGGCCCCTATTCCTGCCGATGCCGGAAAGCAGGATGCAGCAAAGCCGACGGCCTATGAAGTAACGAATGTGGATGTGATTCGAGAATTGCTTGTTACCGGAGAGCTGAAGGCCGCGCAATCTATAGTCATCAATGCGCCCAGTGTTCGCACCATCTTTGCCAATACGTTCAGTTTCGTCGCGCCGGAAGGTTCCCTTGTGAAAAAGGGGCAGCGCATTATCGAATTCGACGATTCCTCTCTTGAAAGCAACCGGTCGGAAGCCGAAAGAACTCTGGATCAGGCCAAGCTCAGAATCGAGAAGCAAAAAGCGGACCTCGAGGCCCAGCGCTGCGATCTGTTAAACAGCCTCTCGCAGGCGGAGGCCTCTTTGAAGCAGAGCGAGCTGTACGGCAAGATAAGCAAAGACCTCCTTCCGGGAAATACCTACCAGAAATATCAGCTGAATGTGACCAAGGCGAAACTGTCGGTCCAGAAAGCCAGAGAGAATCTGGAGAATTTTGAGAAAAGCTATGCGTCTCAAATGGCTCTTGTTGAGATAGACCGGTCGCAGGCGGAGATCAACCTGAAGAAAATCATCAGCGATATGCAGCTCCTCAAAATTGACGCTCCGCAGGACGGCATCCTGATATATGGCGACAATTGGAGCAGCAATCGCAAAATACAGGCCGGCGACAATGTATTTCAGGGCATGGAAGTCGCCAGCCTTCCGGATCTCACCACCCTCCAGGTTGTAGGCAGCGTTTATGATACGGAATACAGCCTGCTGCAACCGGATATGCGCTGCACGGTGACGCTGGATGCTCTCCCCGGATACAAGGTCGACGGGCGCATTCTGTCCCGGACCAGCGTCGCCAGCAGAAAAAGTTTTATTTCCCAGAAAAAGGTCTTTCAGATTACCGTTCAACTGGACAAGGTGGATCCTGCGATCATGAAGCCCGGCATGACGGCGCGTGTGCGAGTGCCTTTGGTGCTGGCCAAAGCGGCAACGGCCATCCCCCGTGATTATTTGGGCGTTGATTCCCAGGGGCAGCATTTTGTTCTGAAAGGGACGGAGCCGAAGAAGGCCCAAACCCAGCCCGTCACTGTCGGAGCCGTAGGAGATCGTTTTGTACAGATTGCTGCCGGCATTTCGGCGGGGGATAAGATTCTTTCCATCCAGCGTCTTGCGGAGGTATCCAAATGACATCCCGAAAGCGGATCGCCATAGTCGCAGCGATTTTGATTGTTGCCGCAGGTTTTTACTGGATCTACCAGTCCCGGGGCGCCTCCGCCAATGTCAGTGAAAAAGATCTGATATCGGCCCAGCAGGTGGATTTTCCTCTGATCATCAGCGCAACCGGCACTCTTGAAGCGACGCGCAGCGTCAGCATCACCCCGCCGCAACTCCGTCGGGAAAGACGCTTCAAAATCATGCGCATGGTGGAGGAAGGTACGGAGGTTTCCGAGGGAGACTTTCTTGTTGAGTTTGATACATCCGATATCGCATCGCGCCTTAAAAATGAAACAGCCAATTTTCAGAGCGTTCAGGAAGAACGGCAGAAGAAGCGCTCCGATGCCGACATTCAGCTGAAAAATCTGAGGCTCTCCCTGGAAGAAGCCAAATCGGAACTCGACAAGCTTGAAGTCAAGCTGAGCTCGCAGGCTGACCTGATCAGCGGCATTGCGGTCGAGGAAATCCGGATACAGCGGGACGCTGCCAAACAGAATGTGGCCCTTCTCGAAAAGAAGCTTCAATACAAGACCGAAAGCGGGCAACTGGATCTGCTGATTTCGCGCAGCAATGAGCGCCACTATCGAAGCCGAATGGACGACCTGATGGACGCCATGGATTCCTATGTCGTCCGGGCTCCGGTTGCCGGCGTCGTGATTTATAAGAGAGATTGGAACAATGAAGCCAAGCAGGCTGGGAGCGATGTGTTCGTGATGGACACGATCATGGAGATTCCGGATCTGTCCAGCATCCGCGCGAAGATTCAGGTGGATGAAATTGATTCCGGAAAAGTAAAGATCGGGCAGGAAGCGAATATTTCCGTGGATGCTGTCCAAGGGAAATCCTTTGGCGGCACCGTCAGCAGCATCGGCACCATTCTGAAGCAGGCGTCCTTCGACCGTCCCCAGAAAGTAAACGAAATCTATGTGGATCTTGAGGATTCGGATAAGAAGCAGCTCCGGCCTGGCATGAGTGTAAAAGCCCAGATCCGTGTCGGCCAATATTCGAATGTGGTTGTGATCCCGTTGTCAAGCATTCAGGAGCGGGACGGGCGCTCTTTCGTTCAATTGTGGCGTCCGGAAACCAAGTCCTTCGAATGGCGCGAAATTCAACTTCGGACGAACGACGGCCTGACTGCCGTTGTGGATTCCGGGCTCAATCCCAAAGACAAAATTAGGGCCAGGCCCAAAGAATAAAATCTGAGGTGAATATGAAATACCCTGATGAACAATCCCATCCCGAATCAAGTCGTTCCATGAGGAACCTGGGGCGGATTGCAGCCCTGATCTTGCTTGTTGTGGCGGGCGTTCTGCTTTTCCAGTATCGCAGCAGTCTCTCCAGCAGCATTTCCAAGGTCTTTGCGGCCGCCGAAGACGATCCGATTCCGGTAACACGGCTGACGAGGCAGCCGTTTTCGATGACGGTTCCGTCCACGGGCGAAATAGTCGGACTGGAGACAACGCCTGTTCCCACGCCCAGCACTTCGTCCGGAAGCCTGACAATTGCCTGGCTTATTCCCGAGGGAAGCTTTGTGAAGGCGGGAGATCCGGTGATCCGCTGTGATAGCACCGATGCGAAACTGAACCTGGAAAAACAGGAAAACACGCTGCAGGCGAATCAGGAAAATACAAAGATCAAAACGCTGCAGCAAATGACCGACGAAAAAGTTCTGTCTCTGGACCGTACGGATGCAGAGGAGCAGTACCAGTACAATATGACGGTCATGCCGGAGGATGAGACAATCTTCTCGAAGTGGGACATTATCACGGCGCAGGCCGATGCGCGCTATGCCAAGGAACGCATTGAATTCCTGAAGAGCAAGGAAAAAACGCAGAAGCGCATTGCCCGATCGGACCAGCAGATTCTGGCTATCGAGAGAAATAAGGCTCAATCCGAAGTCGAGGTGATCAAGCAGACGCTCAACAGCCTCGAACTGAGAGCTCCTGTCGATGGGCTTGTCTTGTATCGCAGGGACCGCAGAGAGGATCCGCAGGTCGGAAATTCTTCTTACCCGGGCCAGGTGGTGGTTGAAATCATCAACTTGGATGTCCTCCAAGCCCGCATCTACGTTCTGGAAAGAGATGGAGGGAACCTGGCTAAGGGCCAGACGGTTGTCATCAAACTTGATGCAATTCCGGACAAGCAATACCACGGCGTTATCCGCACTGTTTCCTCCGTAGCCGCATCCATTGAGCGGGGATCGGTTCTTCGCTACTTCACCTGCGATGTGTCCATAACGGACGCGGGCGGCGACTTAAAGCGTATCCGCCCAGGTATGAATCTTCAGGGAGATGTCGTCCTTCAACAATATGACTCCTGTTTTGTCGTGCCGTCCGGCGCCGTTACTTACAGAGAGAAAGAAAAAGACAGCATTGTCTTTGTGAAAAAAGGGAATAGTTTCGAGAGCAAGGCCGTCAAAACGGGATTGAGTTCGCACGGCGAAGCCGTCATCCTGAGCGGAGTAGAAGAAGGCGAAATGATTGCCCTGACGAATCCCTTTGAGACCCGGAAACTGTATCTGCCGGATTTCAGCAAGGGCGGGACTGCCGCGCAAGGCCGCGGGCCCGGCGGTATGGGGCCGCCGCCCGGAGGCATGATGATAATGATGCGGGGAGGAGGCAGGCGTTAGCCTCGGCCCATGTGCGGCTTGCCGGCGCCCTCCGGCCCTCCCCCGCATAACACAGGGGAACGGAAAGCGACTTTTTCAGATTAAGAGGCCTGATTCTATATGATATCGACTGAAACAATGGTAGGTGCCTTGGTCAACCTGGGAAGGCACAAGCTGCGATCGTTTTTAACCATGCTGGGCATGATTTTCGGTGTAGGCGCCGTTATTGCGATGCTTTCAATCGGCGCAGGCGCTGAAGAGGAAAGCCTTCGGACCATCGCGAGCTTCGGCATCCGGAATATTATTATTCAAGCCAAGGAATTCAAGACGGAGGAGCTCCAGCAGATTCGCACAGAGTCTCTGGGTGTCAGTCTTCGGGATGTTGAGGCTCTTCAGACCATCCTGAAGCCCCGGCCGCTGATTTCGGCGTCCAGGCTCATCAAAACCTATCAGGTGAATTCGGAGAAAGCGCGCAGCGACAGTCGTGTTCTCGGCGTGAGCAGCACGTATCCGATTATTCAGAACCTGAAAATGCTCCAGGGGGCTTTCTTCCTCCCTGAGGATGAACAGGCCAACGCGCAAGTTTGCGTGCTTGGAATTGTCGCCAAGCAGAAGCTTTTCGGTTTTGGCGATGTTTTGAACCAGCAGATCAAGGTCAATGACATCTGGTTTACCGTGGTGGGGGTACTGGCGGATGCCGTTGTGGAAAAGCAGGAGTTTGAAGGGGTGAAAGTTCAAAACCCCAACAACGATATCTATATTCCCATTACGACGGCGGTGCGAAAATTTGACCGGGAAAGCGTTGAGAACGAGCTTAATGAAATCGTGGTCAAGATTGATGAGAGCGCCAACATCAGGGAACAAGCGTCCACCATCAACAATCTGATGTCGGTTATGCACCGGTACGTCGATGATTACTCGATCGTGGTTCCCGAGAAGCTTCTCGAACAGAATCAGCGTACTCAGGGCATCTTTAACATAGTAATGGGTGCAATCGCCAGCATTTCGCTTCTCGTCGGCGGAATCGGCATCATGAACATCATGCTGGCGTCGGTTCTGGAAAGAACCAATGAAATCGGGTTGCGCCGCGCCATCGGCGCCAAAAAAATGGACATACGGATGCAATTCATGGCGGAAGCCATTGCCATCAGTCTGGCAGGAGGCATTATCGGCGTCGCGCTGGGCTACGGGATTTCCAGGGCCGTGGCGGCATTCTCCGGATGGAGCACCATTATTACCGGAATGTCCATTGCGCTCTCTTTCGGAGTGAGCTCGATCATCGGGTTGATATTTGGGATATATCCTGCGGTTCAGGCTTCCAACCTGGATCCGATTGAATGCCTCCGCTACGAGTAGCAGGGGGATTTGAATCCGGCAAGAAATTGCCCGCCGGAATGGAGGCATATTTGAATAAGTCTCGGGCCCCAAGAAGAAGCCTGAAAAGGTATGAATTTTCAAATCTGCTTTTCATTCTGGTTTTGATCATTGCCCTGGGGACGCTTGTCACATTTGTTTTCCGCTATTACGGGAAGCGGGGAATGGAGGTCTCGGGCGGTGATGCGGTGGGCGTTGTCTCCGATGCGATAGGAGCCGGGTCGGATGTCGGCGTTTTCTATCTGGACTTCAAGATTTCGGAAACGACACGCAGGTACCGCAGCCCGATCGAAATACCAGTCACGGATGACGGTCTTATAAGAGGGCTGTTTGCGCTGCAGGGGGTCGAGGAGGTTACAATTGACCAGAAAGTGATCATGATCAAGAAATACCCCTCTGCCCGCTGGGAAAGCATTCAGTCCGGCGTGCGGAGAATTGTTAAAAATCATCTCCATATGCATTACTAAGGCGGGAGCTCTGATTCCGTATTGGGGCATTTCCCGATGCCCGCGCTTTTGCGTGCGGCTCCCCATTGGACCCCGGCCGTCGATGCATCGCCTCAAAGCTTATTACTCTTAACCCGAAATCCGTATAAAATGAAACTGTGGGCGTGGGCATGCTGATTGGGTCACGCAGCAAGAAATGAAGCACTAGGTTGCGTATTTCCAGTATTTTAGGGGGATGAAGCTCCGGAAAAGCTGGGTGCGCGGATACTGGTCGCCTCCAGGGACGCCGCAAAGACTCCTCGATAAAATTCTGTAACATTCAGCATTACTTCCGTAGTGATTAGTGAGCATGAAAGATTCGGCAGATGCTGCTTTGATCGAAAACACGCTCAATGGAGATCAGGAGTCATTTGCCGAGCTGGTGCGTCGATACCAGGCTGCGGTCTGGGGGACCGTGCACCGAATACTTGGAAATTCCTACGAGAATGAAGATGCGGTGCAGGAGGTGTTTTTACGTGCCTTTACAGCACTGCGAAAGTTCGACCTCAAGTACCCGTTCGGCCCCTGGATCCTGCGTATCGCCACCAATTATTGTATCGATCAGCTTCGGCGGAAACGGAGCCGAAGAATGCAGCTCTGGTCGGAGCTGAGCGAGTATGACCAGGAGCGCCTTTTGAACAACATTTCTCGTGTCAGCAATTCGGATTCCGGCGGTATGGAAGGCAGTGAAGGATACGCCAGAATAGCCCAGGTTCTTTTGGACGGTCTGAATCCAAAGTATCGGGCCGCCTTTATACTGAGAGAGGTGGAGGAAAAAAACTACGATGAAGTAGCCCAGGCTTTGGGTACTTCTGAAGTCGCCGCCCGTGTGCGTGTGTCCAGAGCCCGGGCTGATCTGGAGAAGAAGTTTCGCGCCTATCTTTCGGGCTTACAGAGTAAGGAGCGAAAATAAAATCTATGCGACGATGGGAGCTGTTTGACAAATATCGGGATGGAGAGCTGGGTGCAGCGGAAC
>CAZLHW010000163.1:0-652 GCA_964559085.1 uncultured Acidobacteriota bacterium
AAATTTCGGCTATGGTACTATAAAAGCCGCTTGACCGTGACCTCAATTCGGCTGGAAAGCGGTTGAGGAAAAGAACATTGTCGTTTTCGCAGATCTAAAAACGGCAGCCCGGTAGCGGCTGCTTTCTTTCGCTCAGGAGGATTGCCGGAGATGCTGATGCGGATTTCTGAGCCGGCTACGATGCTCACCGACTATGCGCTTGCCCTCCTGAGCGCTTTTTTTGCCTTCTCAATCTCCCTGCGGTCCTCCGCGCGGAAGCCGTGGATCTGGATCGCTGCATTTTCCCTTATCGGCATTGCCGCGCTTACGGGAGGGACCGCGCACGGATTCCGCGGCCCTCTGGGGGATAACTGGGGCTTGGTCTGGAAGATCACGGTTTCCTGCATCGCTTTGGGCTCGGCGCTTCTGATCGTGGCGGGAATCCGATCGGCAGTCCATCCGGAAACGTCCGACAGGGATGCCCGCCGCCTCGGGCACCGTTGGCTCAAGCGCGCCGTGGCCGTCAGTCTGCCGGCTCTGGCGGTTCTGGTTCTCAAACTGTCCCCTCATCCGCACTTCAACCATAATGACGTCTATCATGTAATCCAGATGGGCGGGCTGTATTGCCTGTATCGCGCCGCGATCCTTCTGGGAGGCGGCGGCTGTTCTTATG
>CAZLHW010000163.1:662-7143 GCA_964559085.1 uncultured Acidobacteriota bacterium
GGCGGGGTTTCTGATCTAACACGATAAAATTCTCTATAAAGCGTTCTTGGAAGGGGCTGCCGCCGCAATGGTTTCCTTTTCATGCAGAATGGGACTGCCCGCAAGATTGATCTGCGAAACGCAAGCAAAAAAATGGCACGCGGTAGTTGTTTTTTATTTTTTGCAATAGGAGTTGCCGGTTTTGGTTCGCGCATATTCATGGTACTCAAGGAGGCATCCGCTCAGGAACGACGGCGCCAGGTTAATTTCCATAGATGTTTTTCTTAACGAGAGTAGTACAATCGCCGGCTAAAGCAGCTTAAGGGTTTGGAAGCGGTATGGAAAGAGGCTTTGGGCTTCTGCCAAAAGCATGTTCTTTCTGCCTGTCGTCAAATGCGGCAGGAATGTCCGCTTTAAAATTCGTCCGACAATACACATCAGGAGTCGATCCATGATCCTTCGCGAAGCAAACCGTGTGATACCCGTTTTAGCCCTGGCAGGTGCTCTGCTCGGCGCGCAGGCAGTCACTGCCCAGCAGCAGCCTGCGCCCGGCGCCGGCGGTTCCAATCGGGCGGCCATAGGCCCGCCGGGAGCGAGACAGAACAACAGCCCGGATACCCCGGGAACCGGCGCCTATCCGGCGATGAAGGAAGAGATCCCTGATCTCCCGCGGCATGTGGTGTATCGGCCCGCCAACCTGGCGGCGATGGGTTCGCAGAAGCTGGGAGTGGTTGCGTGGGGAAACGGCGGCTGTTCGGACGATGCCGCCAGCGCGCGCTTTCATCTGCTCGAACTGGCCTCCCACGGTTATCTGGTGCTTGCCTCCGGGCGCATACTCAGCGGCCCGGGCGCGCACGCAGCTGCCGCGGAGCAAAAGCCTTTCCCGCGCACCGAAACATCGGATCTCACCAAAGCCATCGACTGGGCGCTGGCCGAGAACACGCGTCAGGGAAGTCCGTATTTCGGGCGCATTGATCCGCAGCAGGTGGCCGTCTCGGGCTTCAGCTGTGGAGGCCTGCAGGCAGCCCTGGTCGCCGGGGACCCGCGCGTGAAGACCGTGATCCTGATGAACACGGGCACCTATGACGGCGAGCGCGCCACCATGCCCGGCTTCAAGGTGCCCAAGTCGACCGTGAAAACCTTTCACACGCCCGTTCTGTACATACTGGGCGGGCCGACGGACGTTGCTTATAAGAATGGAATGGAAGACTTCCAGCTGATCGACCACGTTCCTGTCGCAGTGGCCAACCTGCCTGTAGGTCATGGCGGCACGTACCACGAGCCCAATGGGGGCGCCGCCGCGCAGGTGGCGGTGGACTGGCTGAACTGGCAATTACGCGGTGACGCCGGGGCTGCTGCCCGCTTCGTGGGCGACCAATGCGGCCTGTGCACAGACGAGAAGTGGACCCTCGAACGCAAAAATTTTCCGGCGCGTTGAACGGGGAGGAACGCCGCAATATCGTATTTAGCGGATGCAATCTCTTAAACAAGGGGAACCCAGACTCCGCGGGGAGGACATATGAGACGAATGGTTCTGATGCTGCTTGCCCTGTTCGGCAGCGTCGCCGTGAATGCGCAGCCAAAGCCCAACATTGTTTTCATCATGACCGACGATGTCGGCTACGGCGATCTTGGCAGCTACGGCGCACCGGACATCCGCACCCCGGTGCTGGATCGCCTCGCAAGGCAAGGCGTGCGTTTCACCGATTTTTACAGCAACGGAACCACCTGCTCGCCGACGCGCGCCGGTCTCATTACGGGCCGCTATCAACAGCGCTATGGCATCGAAGCGCCCCTGCCGTCCGCCGATCCAACCGGCCGGGCCGGGCTGCCCGCCACCGATCACTCGCTGCCGCTGCTGCTTAAGAAGGCAGGGTACGCTACGGCCCTCATCGGCAAATGGCACCTTGGCCTGGGAGAAGACAAGACTCCGCGCAAGCATGGCTACGATTATTTCTTCGGCTTCAAGACGGGCTACATCGACTACTACACGCACAACAGCGGCGCCGGCGAACTCGATCTCTGGCGCAACGAGGACCTCGCGCAGGAAGAGGGTTACATGACCGACCTCATCACGCGGCATGCCGTCGATTACATCCGCGCGCATGCCTCTGTTCCTTTTTATATGTCGGTTCATTACAGCGCCGCGCACTGGCCGTACCAGGTGCCCGATAAGCCCTCGGTCGCCATCCGCAATGCCGCGCACCTGCAACCGCACGAACCCGATGCCGGCACGCGCGCGGAATACGCGGCGATGCTGGAGCGCGCCGATCAGGGCATCGGTGAAATCCTGCAGGCCATCGACGCCGCCGGCATCGCCAATAACACGCTTGTCATTTTCACCAACGACAATGGCGGCGAGTGGCTGAGCCGCAACGCGCCGTTGTTCCATCGCAAATGGTCTGTCTGGGAAGGCGGCATCCGCGTGCCGGCTATCATGCGCTGGCCGGGCACGATCCCCGCGGGACAGGTCACGCCGCAAGTGGGCATCTCGATGGATTTCACGGCGACGATTCTGGCGCTCGCCAGGGCGCAGCCGCCGGCCGGCTATGCGCCCGAAGGCATCGATCTGCTGCCCATCGTCAGCGGCCGAGCGGCGCCGGTGGAGCGCACTCTGTTCTGGCGCAACAACGCCGCGCGGGCTGTGCGCAGCGGCGACCTGAAACTGGTCGTGGACGGGCAATCGAGCTTCATCTTCAATGTGCGCACAGATCCGGGCGAACGCGACGACCTGACCCGTGTCAGCCAGAAGGATGCGCGGCGATTGCGGGCGCTGCTCGACGCCTGGGTGGCGGATGTCGATGCCGAGAAAAAAATCCGGGCGCCGGAACCGGAAAAGAAATGAAAGCCATCTGGCCGTGTACTTTGCCTCTTTCGCTATAAAGGTGATCGCAAACAACCCGGCCTAAGTGCACGGCGAGCGCTTAATTGCGTACCATAGACGGCGCCGGCCGGTCGCAGGGCGCCGCTGAGCGGCTACGTTCAATTCCCGATTGAGGAATCATCGAATAAGCCCTGAGTCTGCCGGAATCTGCCGCCAGGTCATCTCCCATAAGCGCATATCTTGGGAACATGCCCAATTTCAGCCGCTTGCAATGCGCAGAGTTCAAAATAATCACCTATTCACTGCTGTGCCTTCCATTTATAATGACAGGAACTTCAAGCGCATCAAATTGTAGCGATAGGGGAAACTATGACGCAGTCCAGAAGACTAATTTCGCTTTTGGGATTGATTTTGATTTGCGCAGTAGTTGGCCATAGCATCAAATTCATATCAATAGATGGAGCTCTATTTGTAATTGGAATAGTGCTAGTTGGAGCTTCGCTGTTTCAGCGGCGGCCTGCAATGGCGGGACGAGCTGAGGATACAAGCAAATTGCCGCAAAGCCGATGACCTCCGCCGCGGTTCCGGGCTCTAAGTCCCAATATGGGAAACCTGCTAATGATATCCCCAGCTAAATTCAACAAAGCGGCTTAACTGCTTGTAAAACAAAACATATCCATCATGATTGTATCGGCTAACCCAGAAGATTACCTCTGAATCGCCGTCACCATCATAATCACCTGCATCGACGAGCATAATGGTTGAGTCGTAATCATCACCAAATTCATCGTCCATATATTTGCGGTCAATTACTGAACTGAGATTCCGAATCCGAGAAGTCCTGTCTATATGGAACCATGCGGTTTCTCGACGCAGCATTCACCCACTTTGAAGGTGTCGGTAAGGATGACGGTGCGGTCCGACACTCGATTGATTTTACGGTCGGCATTGGGATCTCCCATAAGCACATGGTCCCCGGAACCGGCCTGATAATCGAGGCACCATTCGTACGCCCTGCGGGCGGGAACATTGAAGTCCTGGCGAAAATGATAGTGAATTGCTGTTGGCATGTCTTTTCTCCCCGAACATGGTGGCCTGGTCCTGAAGGCGGATGCCTTCCCTCAAATCATATCCATGAACATACGCAGTATTCATTGAACTCCCCATTTCGCAGGGCTTCACCAGATTCCCTTCGCCAGCTTCCACCTCACGCGTTCCGCATATTTTCCATAGCCGGGCAACTCCTGCTGAAGAACCCGATCCTCCAGCATCGTCCGGATAATAAACATCCCTATAACCAGGCCGGCCACAAGCACAGCCCAATTCGATCCCAACAAAAGCGGTACGCCCAGCGTCCGTACGCTCCAGAACGCATAGCCCGGATGACGTACAAAGCGATAGGGCCCCCCATCCACGACCTGGTGTCCACGTTCCTGCTGGATCCGAACGAATGCCGAAAAGAACCGGTTGGTCTTCATTGCCCAAAGCATGCCAACCGTTCCGATTATTATCAATCCGACGCCCACCAGGTGTTTCCAGACGGGCTGCGGCGGCGTCCACATCCATCGATGATCAAGGCCGGGAACGATGCGCGCGGCTGCCGTGCACAGGCCCACCAGGGCGACAAAATATTTATCCCATTGCTTGGCTCCCGGCTTTCGGGACATACGTTCTTCAATGAGCCCCTCATCCAGACGAAACGGACGGAACAGAGGCAGAAGCGTGCTGAGAATCAGAACGACCATGTAGATCCATCCTTGCCACCACGCAAGGCTGCCGGCCGAGGCAAATAGCAGCACGCCGATGACGGCCTCCGATATCAGCGAGCGTATTGTTGCGCGAGCTATAAGGGTCAAGTCCGTGTCCCCAGTCCCGATAATTCCGTTGCAGGGCATAAGATTAGGCGCTGTCTGCTGGAGATAGCAAGAAAAGAAATGTGTATCTCCTCCCCGATTGCTTTCTTTCCGGATGGAAACTGCTTTAAAATGAATCCGGGCGAGAACAGGATTCCGGATTGAGCCGAATCCTGTGATCTTTCCAGGAAAATGAAGGGGGAATACAAACTATGGCAGACCTGGCAGGAGTAAACGGAACCAGAAAAGATTTCAGAGTTGTCGGGAAACCGAATCTTCCGGGAGTATTGTCCTGGTCGCAGGCATCCGGTGTCGCCAAATTCGGCATCGATTATGTTTTTCCCAACATGCTGGAGGCCAGGTTTCTGAAAAGTCCCTACGCGAACGCATACATCAAATCGGTCAATACTGCGAAGGCCAGGGCCATTCCGGGCGTTGTCGATATCCTCACCTGGGAAGACGAAGATATGAAGAAATTGACCCTTGGGGGCGGATTCATGGGAGGCCCGCCGCAGCCTTTTCTGGACAATATCGCGGATCAGGAAGGAGCCGAAGTCGGCGTCATCGTCGTCGCCGAAAATGCAGACATCTGTGAAGAGGCGCTGCGGGCGCTAGAAGTGGAATGGGAAGTACTGCCCCATGTTGTGGATCTGCTCAAAGGCCGGGAGCCGAATGCGGCGATTATCCGGCCGGCGCCTCCTTACCCCAAAGACGATGGCGGCAGCGGCCGATCAAGAGGCGGCGGCTCCAATCCTCCGAAGAAAGGGAATGTCTCCTATTCGAATGTTAACGATGGCGATGTTGAAGCCGGATTCCGCGAGGCCGACCATATCCTCGAATACGACGTCAACACGGCCGCGTTTTCCGGCCATATCCCCAACCCGACAGGCTCTGTCGCCTTTTGGTTCGATGATGCGGTTCACGGGGAAGGGAAAAGTCTGCGCGTTGAAGGGATCCCTGCCTGGACGGAAGATTCAATCGCCGACCTGTATCACATATCTCCGGAAAAGATATTTCGGGAAGGCATGTTTCTGGGAGGCCGGTATTGCGATTGGGGAAACCGCAAATCGCAGCTGATCACGCCTCTGCTTGCCGGAAGAACCGGCCGCCCCGTCCGTTGCGTCAACAACCGTTACGATATGTACGATTTCAACCTGAACCAGCGCTATGTGCACATGAAGGTCGGATTCAAAAGCAACGGACTGATTACGGCCATCGATGACTTTTCCATCGCAGATTCGGGTGTTCGGGGGAGCTCCATTTTCGGCAATACAATGGATCAGACCTATGGCCCGTACTTCACCACCCGGTGTCAGAATGTCCGCCAGAAGATGGAAATTGTGGACAGCAACCGCGGAAAGATGTATGTCAGCGGCCAGCATAATCCAATGAGCTGGGATTCCTTGATGGTAGGGCTTTATCTGATTGCGGAAAAGCTGGGCAAGGACCCGATCGAAATTGCGACGCTGAATCTGCACGGGCCGGAATCCCAGACGGATCCCAATCCCGTGCCCAGCTACGAGGCGTGTGTGGCGGCGTTAAAGAAAATGATGAACTGGAACTGGCATCCCGCAGGCGCCAGGAAACTCCCGGACGGCCGGATGCATGGGGCCAGCTTCCGCTACAACCAGTGCCCGCGACATTCCGGCATGATGTACAACACTAAGCTGGAGCTTCGAAACGGTGTGGTGCGCCTGGCATCCCAGGGGCCCACTATCGGCCATTATGGCCTGGAATGCAACGCGATGGTGGTGGCCGAAGAGCTGGGCCTCGAGTACAAAGATATTCGCATCGATCTGGATTCCCATGAAATATACCGTCCTTA
>CAZLHW010000163.1:7153-8048 GCA_964559085.1 uncultured Acidobacteriota bacterium
TCTTCCTGGGCCATGAAAGAATGCGCCAATATTCTGAAAAAGCGGATCCTCGAAGCCGCAGTCGAAGAAGCCAACAGGCCTCCGGCAACCGGCGGAATCAGCATGGGCGGCGGGGCCGGCGCCAAACAGGCTCCCAATCCTTTCAAAGGCCTCAAGCCTGAAGACCTGGACATGCAAAACGGCAAAGTTGTCGTCAAAGCCGATCCGGCCAAGGGGCTTCCGCTGGCCCAGGCCGTACGGTCCAATCTGTTCGCAACCTTCTCGGGCAGACCGCCTCTGGCTCTCTGGAACCAGCGGGGCAAAGCGCTGGATACGATGAATGTGGCCGCCTGCGAGGTTGCCGTCGATACGGAAACCGGCGAAGTGGAAATTATCCGATTCGGCGTTGCCGCCGATCCCGGGAAAATCCTGCGACGGACGTCCCTCGAAAGTCAGATCGACCAGGTGATGAATTTCAGCGCCGGATGCCAGCTTCAGGAGGAATATGTCTACGACCAGAAGACCGGAGTGAAACTCAGCACGAATATGTTTGACTATAAAAAAGTCAGCATGCTGGACATGCCCCGGGTGGATCTGGATCTGCTGGAAACGCGCGCGGGGAATGCCTGCTATGGTTCCAACGGCATCAGCCATTCCCTGGCAAACACGCATCTCGTCATAATGGCCATCCACAACGCGATCGGGAAGTGGGTCGAATCCCCGGCCACGCCGGATAAGGTTCTAAAAGCCCTGGGCAAAGGATAAAGGTCCAATACCTGCAAATGTCGGCCCGCCCTGTCAGGGCTGAGGAATCTGTTGGCCGGCAACCCAGGCCTTCGGATGCCGTGCGCCTTTGGCGCTCACGGCGCCTGTAATCGGCGCAATGTCGCCATGGGCGGCTTCCGCGCAAACGCGC
>CAZLHW010000164.1:0-7524 GCA_964559085.1 uncultured Acidobacteriota bacterium
TGCGTTGCTCGTCGTCAACGATGTCCCCGCATCGCCTCCTCCTCGCGCCTTGATCCTGGCCCGCAAGCCCCTTGCGCGCGACATATCCTAATTCTCGGACACGCTCCTGGTCCCGCCCAAATGCCGTGCCGTTCCGGTTCGGATTTCCGAGGCCGTCTTATAACGCTGTAAGCATGGTCGGATCCCTAAAATTCTCCATTTCCGCAAAAGGATCCGATCGGCATTCGCGGGTTCCTTCCCGGCGCATTGTTCCTTATAATGATGGCGAAGCATTCGGCGGGGATTGTATGGGGGAGCGGCAAAAAAAATTTTACTTTTTTTACAATCCGACATAAGAATGCTGGGAGCGTGTCCGGAGATCGTGTCTGCAAAAAAATTGTAAATTCGGCCTCATCCGCCCGTTTATTCTGATCTTCCGGACACCTTTTTCCGTCATATAGAGGCGGAAAACGCGCATTAAAAAGGGACTCGTATTCTCGAAGACAAGACGTTAGGAGTGTTTTCATGCGATTTGCCAGGATAGCCTTATTCGCTTTTCTACTTTATGGAACCGTAGCGTTTGGCCAGAGCTCGCGTGCGGTCATCACCGGAGTTGTTACCGATCCTGCCGGCGCTGCGGTTGGAAGCGTCGCGATGGAAGCCGCGAATGTAAATACGAACGCAAAGTATCGGACGACGTCGACTTCGACGGGCAATTACGCTTTTCCGGAACTGCCCTCCGGCAGATATGTGATTTCGGCTTCCGCGCCCGGCTTCATGCCCTATGTGAGCGAAGCGATAACCGTGATCACCGGTCAGACGACCCGATGGGATATTCCGCTCGCAGCCGAAGAGGGCACACGCGAGCAGGCGGAGGAGGATGCGGAGGCGGAAGAGGAAGAGGAGGAATATTACGAGGAGGAGGAAGAAGAAGTTGCGGAAGCCGAGCAGCCGAAATTGGAGTGCGGCCAGATCCAGGACGTCATAAAGGATACAGAGATCCGTTCGCTCCCGCTGTTCGGCTTTGCCGCCGGAGAGGGCAGAATAAGGAATCCGCTCTATGTGCTGCAGCTGATGCCCGGATCCCTGATGACAAACCTCGGTTATCTGCGCGTAAATGGCGCTCCCAGCAATACGCAGTCGGTGCGCGTCCAGGGGCACGATGTGAATAACGGTCTGATGCTGAGCCGCACGGATGTGACTCAGGTCGGCGTAGACGCGGTTGAAGAGTTTTCCATCCTGTCCGGCAGTTACGCCGCGGAGTACGGGCAGGCCGGCGGCGGCTTGCTGAATGTCGCGATGAAATCAGGCACGAATGCCTATCATGGATCACTCTACAATTACGGAGCGCACGAGGTTTTAAACGCGGCCCATCCCTATACCCATGCCAGACCGCAGATGCGCCGGTACGACTACGGCGCTACCTTAGGCGGCCCGCTCGCGCTGCCCGGAATTTACAGCGGCCGCGGGAAAACGTACCTGTTCCTCAATTTCGAACAGTTCCGTCAAACCAGTGTTTTCGAAAAAACCTTCACGGTTCCGACTCTGGCCTTCCGCCAGGGCGATTTCCGAAAAGCGCTGACCGGCCGCAAACTGGGCACGGATATCCTCGGGCGTTCCATCATGGAAAATACGATCTACAATCCCGATTCGGAACGCATCGTCAACGGTGTGCGCATCCGCGACCCCTTCGGCAGCAATGTTATCCCGAAGGCAAAACTGGATCCGATCGCTTTAAAAATACAGGACCTGATCCCGAAACCCACAAACCCGGATAACAGCCAGGTGACGGACAATTATGTGGTCCCCTGGAGAAGTCCGCGCCTGGATAGCATCGGATCCTTCAAGCTCGACCATAACTTGGCACAAGGGAATCTCTCGCTTTACTATGGCATCAACAGGGGGACCGCGACACAATCGCTGGACCAGGACGGCGACGGTTTCACAACGGCCGTCACCAGCGGCCGACCGACGGATGTCACCGCCCATACATTGCAGCTGAATTATGATCGGTCCATGTCCCCCACGCGGGTCCTGCACCTGGGGTTTGGGTATCAGCGGGCCACCTGGAAACAGCAGTCCGGCTATGGCGTCTTCAACCAGAGCGAAGAGCTGGGTCTTAAAGGAGCGCCGCTGAACTATTTCCACTATATCACCGGGCTTCTTTCTGCGATGGGCGGCATGAAGGACATGGGGATGAGCATGCAGGGCGAGGCGAAGATGATCAAGCCGAGCGTCAACGGCAGCATGACGTGGGTTCGCGGCAATCATATCTATAAGTTCGGTGCCGAGATGCGAATTGAGGGATACCCCGCGGTCGTGGAATATCCGGCCTACGGTTCTCTCCACTTCAGCGCGGATCAGACCGGGCTCCCCTCCGCGCTCGGCATGAACCTGGAAAGCGGAACGGTGGGATTCCCTTACGCCAGCTTCCTTCTGGGGCTGGTGGATTATGGAGATATCGGCGTGGTCAGTCGTCCGCGCCTGGGAAAACATTCTTTTGCCCTGTATGTGCAAGATAACTGGAAAGTGAGCCGTAAACTGACTCTGGAATACGGGCTCCGATATGATTATCAGACCTATCTGAAAGACAAGGACGGCAGGATCCCGAGCTTTTCACCCACGGCGGAAAACCCGGCAGCCGACGGCCTTCCGGGAGCCATTATTTTTGAAGGCTCCGGCGCAGGACGCTGCAACTGTGATTTCGCCGACGTGTATGCCGGCGCTTTGGGGCCGCGAGTGGGCCTCGCTTTTCAGCTGACGCCGAGAATGACGCTGCGCGCCGGCTGGGGTGTGATGTACGGCCAAACGGCCACGGATAACGGCGCAACGCTCCGGGCGGGATCCTCCAATCCCATCTACTCCAGCACCTATACGGCCGCCGGGATGAAGCTGAGCGACGGTTTTTCAAATCCGAGCGCATGGCCGAACCGCGATCCGGCGCAGTTTATGCTCGGGAGCGGAGTGTCGCCGATTGCCATCCACCCGGACGCCGGCAGGCCGCCGCGGCAGATTCAGTGGAGCATCGGAGTCCAAGCGCTGGTTAAAGGGAATGTGACGGTCGATATTGCCTATGTGGGCAGCCGGGGTTCCCGCTGGGAATCCAACGGACTCTCCAATCTCAATGCGCTGAGTTATAAGCGCCTCGAATCTTTCGGCCTCGATATCGGGTCGGCGGAGGACACGGATAAGTCGGATGATGCAAAGGAAGCCGCCGATCGCCTGCTGCTCCGCTCCACGCTGAACTCGGCTCTTGCCAAACAGCGGGGATTTTCCACGCCTCCCTATGCTTCATTTCCGCTCACGCAGACGGTCGCCCAATCCCTGAGACCATTCCCTCAGTATGGCGATATTTTTTACCGATGGGCTCCGTTGGGCAAGACCTGGTATGACGCGGTGCAGGTCCGGGTCTCGCGCCAGTATGCAAACGGCTTCGCCATTAATTCAGGCTTTTCGTATCAGCGCGAATACGCCCTAGGCGGAGAAAACGTGGGCGCGGCCAATACGCTCGAGGCGATCAACAACGCGACTCTGGACAATGAGGCCGACAACGAAGCCGCCAACAAACATGTTTCGGCGTTGTCCCGGCCCTTTACCATGTACTTTGCGCCGACGTATACCTTCCCGAAATTCCGGAGGCAGAAGCTGCTTTCGAAATTCCTGGGCGATTGGACATTTACCGCCGTGCTGCATTATGCCAGCGGCTTGCCCATTCGCGTCCCCATAGCGAACAGCAACCTGTATTCGCTGCTTTTCCAGAACACTTATGCCAACAGGAAGCAGGGGGCGACGCTTATTCAGTGGGACCTCAACGGAAACGATTTTGACCCCAGGAGCGAGTTTGTTCTGAATCCGAATGCCTGGGAAGATCCCGACGACGGGGAGTTCAGCACCAGTAAAGCCTATTACAATGATTATCGGTTCAAGCGCCGCCCCGTCGAGCAGATGAGCCTCTCCAGAAACTTTCGTGTTACGGACAAGCTTCAACTGAATGTGCGGGCGGAATTTCAGAATGTCTTCAACCGGCGCGATATGGACGATCCCTACTACCTCAATGCCAAGGCGACTCAGGTTCGCGGGGACGACGGTGGAGACGAAAACGTGCCGAAATCCGGATTCGGGTATGTGAACTTCAAGAACACGGCTTCCAATCCGCGCAACGGCCAGGTCGTCATCAAGCTGATCTTTTAGGAGGCTTCACGCACAGCCGCGAATTGCAGGAATTGCATCAAATATTGCGGGTGTAATTCCCGCAATTCGCGGCGTTGTTCATTCCGCGGCAAAGTCCGATTCAAAAATCTCCGCCTTCTGCTCCTGCATGCCGTAAAGTCTGGCATAAAATCCGTCCGGCCTGCTTATGAGTTCCGCGTGGGTGCCGGATTCAATGATGCGATGGTTGTGGAGCACCAGCACCTGATCCGCGTTGCGGATGGTCGAGAGGCGGTGCGCAATGATAAAACTGGTGCGTCCCTTCATCAGCCGGGTCAACCCGTCCTGAATGTGAGATTCCGTCAAGCTGTCCACGCTGGAAGTGGCCTCATCCAGGATAAGAATGCGGGGATTGGCCAGAATGGCGCGGGCGATGCCCAGGAGCTGGCGCTCTCCCTGGGATAAATTATTGCCTCGCTCCGATAGCACGGTGTCGTACCCTTGCGGGAGGCGTGAGATGAAATAATGGGCATTGGCGGTTTGCGCCGCAGCCGTCATTTCCTCTTCGGTGGCGTCGGGACGGGCGTAGAGCAGGTTTTCCCGGATCGTTGTCGCGAAGAAAAAAGGTTCCTGCAGGACGACACTCATCCCGGTTCGCAGATCATCCAGCCTGACGTCGCGAATATCATGGCCGTCAATGGAGATGCTGCCTTCGGTTACATCATAGAATCGGCTCAGCAAATTGATGAGGGTGGTTTTGCCCGCTCCCGTCGGGCCGACGATGGCAATTACCTGGCCGGGTCGGCTCTTGAACCGGATATCTTCCAGCACGGTTTTGCCTTTTTCATAGGCGAACGCAACGTTGTCAAATGCGACTGCGCCCTGAATGTTTTTTAAAGCAATCGCGTTCGGCTTTTCGACGATTTCCGGCTTAATGTCCATCATCTCAAAAACCCGCTCCGCTCCAGCCAGGGCGGACTGAATCATGCTGTAGACCTGTGTAATCTGGCGCAGGGGATCGAAGAAACGCTGGGAGTACAGGATAAAGGCCGTCAGAAGCCCGACGGAAACGCCGCCGGCTGCGGCTTCGGCATCGCCTGCGGCATGCGCCGCCGTTGTATGCAGCGCCATATAGCCCCCCACGCCGACGACGAGGCTGAGCGTCAGCGAGGTCAGGATGTTCGTCAGCGGGAATACAGCGGAGGTAATCAACTCGGCTTCCCCGCCCGCCCTTTGGCTTGCGTCGTTAATCTTTTCAAATTTGGCAAATTCCGCTTCTTCGCGGTGGAAAGTTTTGACGACCTTGATCCCGGAAACCGACTCCTCGATATTGGATGTCAGGCGCCCCACCCATTCCTGGTTTGCGCGAAAAGCACTCCGAATTTTTTTCCCGACGATGCCCGTCAGAACGACCAGGGCGGGGACCACGGCAAGAACGACCAGGGAAAGAGGAACTGAGAGACTCAACATCGCGATCAGGACGGCGATCATGGACAGCAGGCCGCCGACAAGGCTGGAGAAGCCATTATTCATGGCATTGAAGACCATTTCGATATCGTTGGTCATGCGGCTTATAAAATCGCCGATGCCTCGTTTATCAAAAGATCCCATGGAGAGAGTCTGGATATGGGCGAACGAATCCTCGCGCAGTCTATAGACGATGTTGTTCGAGAGGCGCGTCAACAAAATGCCCGAGCCGGCCTCTGCAATCCACGCGCCGATAATGGTGGCCAGCACGATTTTCATCCTGTGGATAAAATCCGGGAGATTGTGGGACAGCTCCAGATCTTGTTTGATTGCATCGCCGATCAGCGCGGGTCCCAGCGTCCGAAGCAGCGTTCCGGCGGCTATGAACACGGCCGATAGGAGCATCAGGGCCTTATAGCCTCCAAAGTACCGCAGCAGGCGTCGAAGCGCTTTGCGAAAATCCCGGGGGGATTCAATGGGCGGAGCAAACATCGGCCCGCGAGGGCGGCCGGAGCCCGGCGGCCGGGGCGGAATTTTTAGGGAGGCCTGGTTTCCTTTCATGCCGGAATGCCTCCGTATGCGGCCGCAGATCCGGCCTGGGTTTCATAGATCGTGCGGTAGGTCTCGTCGGACCGCAGCAATTCCTCGTGTGTTCCCGCTGCGAGGATGCAGCCGTTTCCCATCACAAGGATGCGGTCCGCAAAGCGAACGGTATTGATTTTCTGGCTGATGATGAGGGTCGTGCGATCTTTGAACTCGCGATAGAGGCCCTCGACGATGCGTCTTTCAGTAGCGGCATCCAGGGAGGATGTCACGTCATCCAGAATAAGGATATCCGGCTTCGCGGCTATGGCCCGGGCGATTGCTATCCGCTGGCGTTGGCCGCCGGAAAGGCCCGCGCCGCGGTCTCCGACCGATGCATTCCATCCGTCCGGGTGATTGACGATGAAGTCCTTCATGCATGCGATCTCGACGGCGCGCTCCAGATCTTCAGCGCCCGCGTGCGGCGCCCCAAAAGCCACATTATCGCGAAGTGTCCCGCTGAAGAGCACGGTTTCCTGCAGCACCACCGCAACACGGGAGCGCAGCGAATTGAAAGTCAGGTCGCGCACATCGATGTCGTCCACAAGCACGCAACCTTCTTCCGGGTCGTAAAAGCGGGGAATCAGATTCACCAGACTGGACTTTCCGGCGCCCGTTGTGCCGATGATGCCGATCTTCTCTCCCGGTCGAATGACAATGCAGATATTGTTCAGTGCTCTTTCTCCCTGCCCATAACGGAAGGAAACGCCGCGGAACTCAATTTTTCCTTTCAGCCCGGTTGGATTCAGGGCATCCGGCTTTTCCTCAATCCCGGGCCTTTCGCGGAACAATGCATCCAGCCGGGCGTCGGAGGCTACGGCCATGCTGATAAAGTTCAGCTCCATCCCCAGCATCAGAAGTTGGAAGGTGGCCATTGTGGCATAGTTGTTGAACGCGATCAGCTTGCCCAGCGTCAGGTTCGGCGCCGCGCCGGAAGATGCCTCGGAGATCAGGGTCGTTCCGCCGGACCACAGCACAATCAGAGACGCCAACTGCGCTATCAGGAAAAATAGCGGGAAGAAAAGAGAGAGTTTGTAGCCCACATCCCGGCTGATGCTGAGCAGATGTCTGTTCCGGAGTGCGAACTTGGCCTGTTCGTGGCTTTGGCGGGCGAAGGCGCGCACCAGTTTCGCCCCGGCAAGGTTTTCCTGAAGCGTGTTGTTCAGCGCATCCAGCGCAGACCGGGCTTTCATGAACAACGGGCGTATCCGCGCAGCCACGCCAAAAAAAAGGACCAGCGTCAAAGGCATGAATACCGCCATGATGTTCGCCAGGGCAGCATCGGTCAGATACATGGCGACAACGGTTCCCAGGATCAGGATGAACGACTGGACGATGATGATAAGG
>CAZLHW010000164.1:7534-8018 GCA_964559085.1 uncultured Acidobacteriota bacterium
ACCGTCTAGACGTCCGAGTTCCACCGGACCATCAGATCCCCCGTGCGCCAGCGATCCAGGTTTTCACAGGAAAAGCTCATGCCCTTGCGGTACAGGGCGTTGCGCATTTCATAGCCCATCCGCTGGGAGGACCGTATGAGCGCATAGCCGGAGGCCAGATTCAGCAGAGCGGCAATAACTGCGGAGAGGAGGATTCCGGAGGCGCCCAAGATTATGGCCCTTGGGCTTCCGGCTTTGATGCCGCGGTCGACGGCATATTCGATCAGGCGCGGCTGCACAAGGCCAAGAGCCGTGGACGTTAATAACAGGGCCAGCGATACAGCCAGAGCGCCGACGGATCCTTTTAAAAAGCGGAAAAGCCTGAGCAGTGCTGTCATTCAGTTTCCCATTCCACCGTGTGGGTCCGGGCTGAAGCCGGAACCCTGGAGGTTCTACATTTGAAGCTGGCCCGGAGGGCCATTAGATATATAGCTCCGGGCGCCAG
>CAZLHW010000165.1:0-4654 GCA_964559085.1 uncultured Acidobacteriota bacterium
TCATCATATCCTATCTGTAGCTTCCTTCCGCTCGGAAAAGTTTGGGACGCCAGCTCATACGATGCATTATAGCTGTAGCTGAAGGCGTAGGATCTGCCTGCCGTCGTCTGTACGCTCCGCGTAACTAGTCCCGCCGCGTTATACCCATAGGACGTTCGTGAAACACTCGATCCCACCTCCGTCAGGCGCCCGATCGACGGAGATGCAAGGGAACCGCTGCATCCTCCAAAGGCCCCGCTCCAGCTCTTGCCGTCATAGCAAAAGGTCACGGGAGGCGTTGTTCCGTCGCTGTAATCCTTGGTTTGCAGACGGTTCAAAGAATCGTAGCTGTAGCTGACCAGCAGCGACGGGCTGCCGGAAATCAGCTTGCGCGTCAGGTTGCCATTGCCGTCGTATACATAGCTGACCGTATTCCCTGCCAACTCCGGATGCGATGCCGACGACAAGCGCTTCAGCGAGTCATAAACAAATGTCCGCGTCTGCCCGCCGCCGCACGGCGACGCGACAGGATCGGAACTGCCGCAGGTTCCAACCTGGCGTGCTTGCACCAGGTTATTCAAAAGATCGTACTTATAATAGGTATCGTACCGCAGAACGGTCGGGTCTTCTCTTACCGCAATCAACCGGCCGAGCACATCCCGATACATGTGCCGGGTTTTCCCCGCAGGATCGACAATTTCTTCCCGTGTCCAGTTTACGGACGCAGTATAGTCGTAAGTGACGGCGCCCGTGCTTCCAGCCGAGGGAACGCAATTTTCAGCAACCGACGGCGTGCCGGAACCGGCAAACCATTCCTCCACACAAACCCTCCCCGCTTTATCCCGCCGCGTGACGCTCCACCCGCGTGTGGGAGCGCTTGTTTCGGAGCTTCGATAAGGATTGGACACCCATTTTTCATTACGATTCAACGAATACACATACTTTGTATCGACCCGGATGCCGGTTGATTCGTTTGCTGCCGCAATTTCGGGGCTGCCGACGGCCGTTTCGAGCTGCCGCGACAAACGGACGCGGCCGAGCGGGTCATAGTGCAGCACCGAAACATTGCGCAGATCGCCAAAGGTTTCAACATCGCGCTGCGTCACAATCCAGAGAGAGGAATCATTATAAGTGTGCACGGTCTTTCGAAGGTTCCCTTCTATAATGGTTGTCGGGCGGCCGTACCGGTCATAGCTGACGGTAGTCACGAACGAATTTGAATCTGTCGAAGACGTCCGTTTGCCGGAAAGGCAGTTATACTGGTACGACCAGTTCAGAATTGCTCCGGTCCCGCTTTGCCCCTCATGGGCCCCGGTTCGGTAAAGATCCGTGTAGGTCCCGCCTCCGGGACAGCCGGCCACGTTGCCGTAGTCAAAAGTTGAGGGAATGCCGCGGGCATCTGTTTCCTTCTTCACATTTCCCCGCGCGGTGTATTCATAGCGTTTCTCAATCGCATTGGCCGAACTGAGTTCCGTTCGGGTGCCGATTGTAGAATAGCCGGGCTTCGTCGAATCCCAGTGATATTCTGCGACAAGATTCCCGACCATGCGCACGGGATTGGTTTCGTTATAGCGGAACTGGCTTCGCATCACGACCTGCCCGCTGCTGTTTCGTGTTTCGGTGGACTCGATAAGGTTGCGCGGCGTCGAAGCCGAGGAGAGCAGCGCATGAGAATAGGCATTGGTATTTGTGGTGTCTGTCGTATTTGCAGAATCCACGGCCCCGTTCACATACCAGTTCTCGGTGATTCGTATCAGAGCTCCTCCCGCCGGTTCGGGCAGTGATGGGTTATAAGCCACCCAATCCCTCTCCGTTGAGGATGTTACATTGCCGTTTTTATCCACCGTGAACGTTTTGAGGGACGTCGCCACGGGGGTTCCGGCCGCGTTTGCAGTTGTGGTCCACTCTCGCCGGATCCAGGGATTTGCCCAACCAAGACTGATCGGCGCCTCGCGTGGAAAGTTGCTTTGCCAGTCACGATTCACAATTGATCCGTCAGGGTTCGCAATCCGGGTGATGGTTCCCGAATCCGGTCCGTACTCCACTTGGTAGGAAACCGGCCTGAAATCATACGTGGTGAGACCTCCATCCGGCGCTTTGTGAATACTTCTCGAGTACGTACCGGTCGACGCATTGATGTCATAGCTCATTTCCCACCTTTCAATCACGCCGCCGTTGACCGAGACAGTCTTGGATATAACCGGGTTGGCCAGAATGTGGAAATAGCTCGCCGCACTGGATTGGTTATCAAGTCTGTATCCATAGTCGATTCGCGCCCCTGTCGGCAAGGTCACCGTCCTCAGTTCACGGTAGTTCGAAGCAAACGGCGCGGGCCGCTCATATCCGAATAAGTACGCCTGTCCTGTAGGCAGTTCCAAGCGCGTTGCCTGCAGCGGCGGATTATCAAACGTGCAGCGCGAAAGACTCTGGTCGCAGATATAGGAAGAAGGAATTATGGATCCGGGATTGCCGTAATACACTTTCCAGATCAATGCCGTGCCGTCGTGACCCGCCTGGCGCACTTCATCTCGGAAAATTCCATAGTGGTCGAGCCGGATCGTGCGGCCAAATTCATCCGCCATGATTTCATAGGTATGCGTCGGGTCTGCAGCATCAATGGTTTTGGTGAGGACTATTTTGTTTCCATTCCGATCTTTCAAATAAGTTGTCTTGGAACCCGCTTCATAGCGAATGGAAGATCCGTCCTGCTTGTACACTGTCCAGGAAGAGTTGTAGGGCCAGATGCCGCTGATGCTCGGCGGATCAATCTGCAGCCGCAGGAAGGTCCCATCCGCCGTATACCAGATGCTGGCCGCGTTTTCATTTTTCAATTGCGACATCCTGTATGTCCCCGCCTCGCAGGCAACAGGCATGGTCCGGACAGGCTTGCTGAGAAACAAGGTGCTCCGGCCGCCGTCCGGCAGAGTCAGTTTCAGCTGAAAGAGTTCGCTTGTGAGAAAATAACCGCAGGGATCCTTTTCACCTTTGCTCGCAATATATTCCACGTCCAGGCTGGGCACCATGCTCAAACGCCAGCCGCCTGAAAAGGATTCCCGCAGCGAGAAGTTCCCTCCAATCGGCTCCGTCTCCCAATATTTATTGTTGTAGGAAAGCGTCACGCCCGCCGTAAAGCCCGCCGGGCCGGGAGGCAATTGCGCCAAGGGAATGTGCAGCGCAAAAGATCCGGTCGCTTTATCAATAGCTTCGATATCTGAAATTGCATAGGTGTGCGCCGGCTGAAAACCAAGAGCCGGCGAAATCACACGATCATCCGCCCATCCGGAAACTGTAAAACCGACGACGGTGACGGTTAGAATCATACTGACAGCAATATTTTTTAACATTTAATTTCCCTCCAAAATGCCGTCCTCAGCGCCGTCCAGGACGGCGGCCGATTCCAGGTTGATCTGCAAAACCCTTTTATTGTTTTCCCAGCGCTCAATTCGGAAAGGGACCTTTTCGCCTCCGACATCCCGCCAGTCCTCAATTACAATGTGGGTCGGAATGCCGGAAGAAGACGTGTACCCAACCACTCCAAGCAGTTTTGTGTGGCTGTCAAACCAATAGGCTTTCTGAAGCACCTTTTTTTTCTGAAAAATGTCGGGTTAGGACAGCAGCAGAACATCCACTCCGGGATCCGCCTCGGTCGATCCCTCCAGTTTGACTCCGGACCCCACGTACCTCCGGACGGCGCCGCTCTGATGCAGGGCAAAAAGGCCCTCGACCGAATCCTCAAGCAACACCTGCAGGATGTTGGCCGCAGTGGGGTCCGCCGTAACCGAAGGCGCCGGATTGTGTCGGTCGAATACCAGAGTACTTCCCGCCTGTTCCAGCTTGATTTTCATAGGATATTGCCAGGTAATTCGAATTGATTCGGTCCGCTGCCCCAGAGTGTCCTGCCGGGTGAGGGTGCCGGCCGCCGAGATTTTACATTTGCCCGGCTTTTGCAGGCGCCGCCCCAAGGCAGCGGCATAGGGTTTCAGAACCGAAACTGTCTCTTTAGGCGCAAAGTCAGCAGAGCCAAAAGATCCAGCCTGAACATGGAGCGACAGGGTCAGCAGCCCACTGCAAAGCCATAATGCCGGCCGAGTCCGAAAATGCGCCGCAGAACGCCGAGGCAACAGTCTATTCAGAAAGTTCATCATAAGACCCTCCACGCCCCACAGTCGGTTGGGCTGTTAAGTACTCCGTTTCTTCACCCCCTTGCTTTGCTGCGGCATCGGCCTCGTACGCCCGCAATTCAGCCGAAGCGGCATTAGGAACATAGATCCGAGTCGCGGCAGGCAAAAGCCGGCCTATTGCGGCTTCAGCAAAAAAATCTTCAATGGAACCGGTTGCCGGTTTTGCCGCCGTTATCGGAACCGTCTGACGCTCAATGGCCAGTAGTCTTCCATGAAGATAGATGTATTCTTTCAGGCTCTGATCCGCGCCGAGCGCCATACCGCTTAGAAGAAAAGCAAAACATCCGAGGAATCGGATTCCACGGGGTTTTGTAAATGCTGTCCTTTTCTGTTTGATTCCAACGGGACTGTATTTCATGGTCTTCTCCTTGAAGAATTAATTTCCATCCTGCGAAGAAGCCCCAGAAGGGATTGCGGCTCCCGGCAGGGCGGGATCCCTTTGAGACATCCCACACCGAATCCAATGAACAAGCGGCGTCTTGAGCTAAAAAAAA
>CAZLHW010000165.1:4664-7991 GCA_964559085.1 uncultured Acidobacteriota bacterium
GACGTGCGGTCAGACGCGCAGACGGGACTTGGATTCACGCAGGATCGGTTGGTATAATCAAAACGCAGTGAAAACAAGGGGGCGAAATCCATCCAACAGATAGACGGCAACACACTTGGCATTAAACAATCCCAACGCAGCGCACTGGAACGAACATTCCGGAGGCGCGTTCCGCCCGGTCAGGTCGTTTCGCCGGAGCTGGCCAGGCATTTGTCCTCGATTTCCCGGGAGCTGGGACGGCAGGTGGGGGTCCTGCTTTCACGCGACGGCATCATACGGAATGTGATTCTCGGCGATGCCACGCGACTGGAGCTTCCCGACATCGGCCGTCTGCGCGGGGGCACCGGCCGCTTCCGCGGTCTCCGCCTCATTCACACCCACCTGCGCGGCGAATCCCTAACTCAGGATGATTTGAATGACTTGGCACTGCTGCGGCTTGATCTGATTGCCGTAATTCAGGCAGACCAGGAAGGCAACGCCGGGAAGATCGAGCTCGCCCATATTCTGCCCGGCATGGACGGCGCCCCGAGGGAGGCGGAGCCGTTCCGCAGAGTCGAAGCCCGGGACGTCTACAGCCTCCGCTTTGATTTCGAAGAGGAAATCCGTGCGCTGGAAAGCGAGTTCTCCCGCATAACAGGAGCCCGGGGCGGAGATACGCAGAAAGAGCGCGCCCTGATTCTATCGATCACGGCGGGAACGGCTGCGTTATCGGAGACGGTGGAACTCGTTCGGGCCGCAGGAGTCGAAATCGCAGACTTAATGCAGTTCTCCGGTCAAATCCATCCGCGCACCGTCATCGGCCGGGGCAGGCTGCAGCGAGTCGTGCTGGCGGCAATGCGCCGCAGCGCCGACGTCGCCATTTTCGACATCGACCTGAAACCGGCTCAGGCTCGCGCTTTCGAAGACATGACGGGCCTCAAAGCAATCGACCGCACGCAGTTGATCCTCGACATCTTTGCGCAGCGGGCGCGCAGCCGCGACGGCAAGCTCCAGGTCGAACTTGCGCAGCTTAAGTATTCCCTGCCCCGCCTGACGGAAGAAGATGCGGGACTCTCACGCCTGGCGGGCGGCATCGGGGGCCGCGGGCCGGGCGAAACAGTCCTGGAAATCGGCCGGCGCAGGGCGCGCAGCCGCATTCGTCATCTGGAGAAGGAAATCGAGAAGCTTTCCCGGCAGCGCAGCGTGCGCAGGCAGCGGCGAACCCGGCAGGGATTGCCGGTACTCTCCATCATCGGCTATACAAACGCCGGGAAAAGCACCCTGCTGAATGCGTTAACGGAGAGCGCGATCGACACGGCGGACCAGATGTTTGTAACCCTGGATCCCACCTCCCGCCGCCTTCGCTTCCCGAAACAGGGCAACGTAATTATTACAGACACCGTCGGTTTCATCCGCGATCTGCCTCCTGACCTGGTCGCTGCCTTCAAGGCAACCCTTGAAGAACTTGCCGAAGCGGATCTTCTCCTCCACGTTGTGGATGCCGCCGATCCCAATCTCGACAGAAAAATGGACGCCGTAAGCCGTGTCCTGACCGACCTCGAATTGAACGCGATTCCAAGGCTGGTCATCATGAATAAAGCGGACGCGGTCGATCCCGCAATCCTTCCGAGCCTCTGTCATCGCCATGACGCCATCCCCATCAGCGCTCTCCGCCGCGAAGGACTCGATCGACTGCTGAAGGCCGCTGAAAACCTCCTCGGTCGGAACCCTCGGCTTCGAGCCGCGGAGCCTTAAAGCCCTAAAGCGCTCCTTCCCGCCTTTCTGCTTGTGCCGCCCTGGAAAATTATGCAAAAATCACCCGCAAAGTTGTGCCATGTGGAGCCAGGGAAAGAGTAAAGTTATCGATAGAACCGGTTACAAGGAATCGGAAGGAAGGAAAACGTGAGAAGAAAGCAATTACTAACCAGCTTTTTGCTATTGACGATGGCAGCCGTGGCGTCTGCCGGATTGACGCCGTCGCAGGCCCAGCAGAAGAAGGCCAAAGCAGCCGCTAAACCGTTGATTACGGTACTCAACCCGGCCATTGAAAGCAGGATGGTGGATCGCATTCCGCTGTCGCCGCGCCTGGATACGCTCGAGAATAAGACGATCTATCTCGTCGATATCAACTGGGGCGGTCCGGATGCCGCCTACAGCGTGTTTGAGGAAATACAATCCTGGTTCGCGAAAAACAGCCCCACCACAAAAATCGTCATCAAGAGAAAATATGGGTCTTACACACAGGATGACCCCAAGCTTTGGAAGGAAATTGCCGCAAATGGGAATGCCGCCCTCATCGGCATCTCGGGTTGAGATGGTTGTACGTCGGCCGTGAGCCAACATGCCAGAACACTTGAGAAGATGGGTATTCCCACCGTCGGCGCCGCCGGCGCCAATATTGTGCACTATGCCGTAGGGTACGATTTTGAATATACCAACGGCATGCCGATACGCTATGTCGGATTTCCCTTCCCGGTTGCGGGACAGCCGAAGGAAGTTCATCACCGTTATGTTTTTGAAAGCAACGACGTCCTGAGCGGCAAACCGATGATGCAGGCCATCATCGACGGTTTTACCAAGCCGCTGACGGAAAAAGAGAAAATCTCGGGGAAACCGCCCGAAGCCAAGTCCGAACCGCGACTACTGCCGCCGGGTACAGAAGAGAGCCTGCAGCAGTTGTTCAAGGATAACGCCTGGACCGATTACCTACCGATTATTCTTACGACGGAAGAACGTGTGGCGGCCATGCTCAAGGGCACCAGTCACAAACCCGACATGGCGGGCGCCAAACCGGAACATTTCCCGCTGATTTTGGCGCTGGCCACCTACGTCCCCTTCGGCAACTCCACCAGTTCCATGGCAAACATGATCCTGGTCAACGGACCGATTCGGAATCAGGTAAAAATGAACTACGGATTGAATGTCATGGGTCCGCACAACGAAGTCAATTCGGTTCTGGGAAGGTCCTTCGTTATTATGTCGAAGACGGCGGGCAACCTGCATTCAGGCAAGACGACGTTCAGCGGGCTGGGCAGCACCATTCAGTACAACAGCCTGTGCATCGCCGAAAACGAAGAAGCTCTGCCGGCAGGCTGGGATCCCATCCACGTCCAGATGGGGGCCAAACCCACCGACAGCGTTCTTACCGTGGCAACAGGCTGGAGCTACATCTCCAGCGTGGGCGAGGTGCAGAGAGCCTATCCACCGCAATTCCTGATCCGCGACTACATGCGGTCGCTGGCCGGAATGAGCGCCACTATCATCATGACGCCCGAAGTGGCCGGGTTGCTCAAAGACTCCCAGGGATTCAACACAAAGCGCGACCTTGCCACATGGCTGGCCAACAAC
>CAZLHW010000166.1:0-1146 GCA_964559085.1 uncultured Acidobacteriota bacterium
ACCATTAAGGGTGCATGGCGTGCCGGCGAACCCAACTTTCTTTTTTATAAGGAGGAATATTATCTTTTCATCACCGGAAGCCGCGGGTATTGGAGCTCTCCGGACCTAAGGGATTGGACTTATATCAATGCACCCAATTTCCCGGGCGGTGTTCCCGGGGTTGCGAGCGACGGGAAAACCCTGTATGCCTGTGCCATGAATTCAAAGGATCTGTTTTCATCGACCGATCCAAAGGCTGGGGTTTGGACCAAGGCCGCTACATTAGACAGCGATCGATATGGTGACGCCGACATTTTCATTGACGATGACGGCCGCGTTTATATGTATTACGGTTGGTCTCAGCTCCTGCCGATCCAGGTTGTTGAACTCGACCCCAAAAACGGATTCAAGGAAAAAGGCAAGCCAGTCGTCTGTTTCTTTGGCGACCCCGAAAACCACGGATTTGAGAGAAGAAGAAAGGAAGACGTCATCTTTCCGTTCTTCAACCACCGACCCTACTTTCCCGAAGAAATCCCGTGGATCGAGGGCCCGTGGATGGTTAAGCACAATAAAAAATATTACCTGCAATATGCGGCCATCGGTCTCGAATTTTTGTCCTACTCTCACGGCGTTTATGTGTCGGACAGTCCGATGGGCCCGTTTAAATATTCCGAACACAATCCGCTCACATTCAAAACCACCGGATTTGCTCCGGGCGCCGGGCATGGCAGCACTTTTCGCGACAAAAGCGGAAATCTTTGGACCATCTGCATGATCCCCTCTTTCTATGGAGGAAGAGGGGGGAGCGAATTGGCTCTGTTCCCGACCGCTGTAGATGCCCAGGGGGTCCTGCACTCGAATACGGCTTTCGGCGATTACCCTCAATACTACCCAGGCATCAAAAAAAGCCCCATTGACAACAATTTCACAGGCTGGATGCTTTTATCAAACAAGAAGTATGTCGAAACATCTTCAGCTCTGGAAGGTTTCGAGCCCTCAAAAGCAGTCGATGAAAATTTTATGACTTTCTGGAGTGCTGAAACAGGGAACCCGGGCGAATACATGACTGTGGACCTTGGCAAGGAAAGCAAAATTTATGCGGTGCAAATCAATTTTGATCAGAAGGATGCCAAATCGGCCGTCACGGGACCCGGCTTTGGACCGGGC
>CAZLHW010000166.1:1156-7983 GCA_964559085.1 uncultured Acidobacteriota bacterium
CGACAGCAACGCGCCACAACAGTGCTATACGCTTCAGATTTCGAGCGACAACAAAAACTGGACACTGGTGGTTGATAAAACCGGCAACAAGGAAACAATCCAACATGATTATGTCGAGCTTACAGAACCGGTATCCGCAAGGTATGTTAAGTTGACCAACGTGTTTACTCCGGATGGCGGAAAATTTGCGGTGAAGGATTTGCGGATCTTCGGTAATCCTGAAGTCGCAAAATTCACAAAAGTAAAAAATGTGAAAGTTGTTCGCAGCCGGGAGGATCGTCGCGACGCAACCCTTTTGTGGGAACCGGTAAAGGGAGCCGATGGTTATGTCGTCCGCTACGGTATCGAACCCAAAAAGCTTTACAACCACTACATGGTTTACGACGCCAACACTCTAACGATTCACAGCCTGAATAGAAATCCCGAATACTATTTCGAGGTTGAAGCTTTTGACAGCGGAACCGATTACTACAGGGAAAGAACGCAGAAAACTCTTGGGCGCGGCGCAGAAATTGAACTCTCCAAAGTCACGGCAGCACAGAAGGGGGCCATGTTTGGGCAGGGCCCGGTTGACCGCAAAATGATTAAAGAAGGAATCCATGAGTATATATTTGAGAACATCACTCCGGGCGATTATGTATTAAGGCACTCCTTTGGTCCGGTATTGTGGCAAGGCCCGTTGACAAGCAGGGAACTGATCGGTTCCGGAGACAAGCCCACCGTGACCGCAACATTGGAGAAATTGGGCGTAGGGACCACGGTAACCGGGCAGATGGAAATGAAAATTATCCCCGGAAAAGAAAGCGGTAAAATGGTTGTAGTTTTCAATTACTATAAATAGGGAATACTGAAAAAAAGGGCCGCCTCGAAATCCGCGTTGAGGCGGCTTCGCCCTTTAATGGCTTAACCCGCTCCGGTCTAATCTTTGAACTCGCTATTTGTGCTTTCCGCCTAAGCTTTTGTCTAAAGCAGTGCGCCCCCTTTTAATCCCGCCTTTATCTGAAAGCCGGGAAATCGTTTGATGCCGCGATCGCGAGTGAACTTTCCATTCGGGATCGTTTCCAATGACGAGAGTCAAAAAATAATTCCGCTCCAATCTGTTTCCGACTGTAGTAAGATCCAATCCGTAAAATCAGGGCTGGTTTATGGATGACAGAGTATCGAGGAAACGGTGCGCTACCAATAGAGAACTAATTTTCAGAAATTCAAATTTATCCGCTTTCCTTTCCCATCGGAGTGTATTGTTCTGGAGGGTTCCATGATGAAACGAATAGCACTATGTTTTCTGGCCGTTGGCTTTCTGATATTCGCATGTGCTGCGGTCTCAAATGCTCAGACCGGAGACTCCAACTGTTCCCGCGAAGCGCTTACTAAAATTTTGAACGCGTACTTTGAGTCCATTCAGGAACATAAGACATCCGGCTTGCCGCTTGCTGCCACGGTGAAATTCACTGAAAACGGCGTCCTCAAAGAGGTCGGAAAAGGCTTTTGGGAAACTGCAGGCAAAACTTTGCTCCGACGAGACCTGATAGATACCAAAAAATGTGTGACAGCCGCAATTGCTGTAGTAGAAGAACCGTTCAGCTCGAAAACAGTTGGGAGCGCGCCAAAAGCCGGCATGTTCGGCGGTGCGGCCCCCAAAAGCGCTCCTGGCGGCACTCCCGGCGGCGCACCCCCTAAAGCGCCTGGACGTGCACCTAAATATATTCCCGGTGGAATACCCGGCGGCGTCGGTGCCATGTTCGGCGGGTCGGGACCGATGCCCGAAGAGGGAACCGTCCGACCGATCCTTTTCGCCGCCCGACTTAAAGTGGAAAACGGCAAGATCTCCGAGATTGAAACAATTGTAGCGCGGGAGAGAGAATTTGCCTTCAATGCAAAAGGTGTTCTGGAAACCAAAGACCAGGACTGGGAAACGATTCTTCCTCCCGAGAAACGCGCACCGCGTCAGGTGCTGGCCGATGCGGCGAATAATTATTTCGCCCTATTTGCGGAAGGCTCAACGGTCACCGTCCCCTTCGCAGAAGTGTGCGACCGCTGGGAAAACGGAGTTCAGACGACGGCGAGGGACCACGATTGTTCTCCGGTGACTTTCAGAAAGGCAATCGGTGCGAGCATTAACCATGGGCCGCGGCGCGTCTGGGTTGATACCGAAAAGGGCATTTCGATCGCGTTTATGGCTTTCGGCGGGGGTGCGTCCGCGAGCGCGGAGAACCCCACCGGGAGCGGTCTTGTCGATTGCCACATGTTCAGGATGCGAGACGGCAAGGTCGATCTGATCCAATCCATTGTTGGGCCTAGTGCGCCATCAATGGGCTGGCCCCTTGAACCGATCGAATAGAACAGGAACAATCGGAAGACGAATCCCTTCAGCAAAGCGGATTGAAAAACGGCTCCCCGATTCTGAAGCCCTGGGGAGTGGGCGCCATTGAAGCAGGCTCGAAAGGGATGGGGTAGACTGTGCCACCCTGCCGCGCATCGTTGGTGTCACGGCGCCGCCGATCGGCACAATCCGTGTGCAATCGACGACGCATGCATCAAGTCTGCACTGCCTTGCGCCGATATTCAAAGCGCGGGTCATTGGCACAATGTCGCCGTAGGCGGCTCCGGCACTGTGTTACGACCGCATTGCCCCTGGTCGACTTAAGGGTTGTATCTAATTGCGCCGGTCTTCGGATCGCGCGAGAAATGAGTCAAGTAGTCCCAAGCCATCCGGGCGTATTGCGGATACAACGCATGAATCAGATCCGCCGTGTAGTTCAGGGCCACCATGGGAACACCCTGATGGTTATTCAGATACCATATGAAGTTCTTGTATTCATCATTCAACACAGTCTCCGACCAGGCATCGGCGCGAAACCCGCACTTAGGGTAGGCTTTGAAGTCATAGCGGATCTGGTTCATATTGTTGAAAGCCAAAAATTTATTCAGCAGCACTTGGGAATTTTCGGAAAGACTTCCGTCTTCGGGATTAATGTTCGGCTGCAGGTCATGGGCACTGGTTAAATACATGAATGGCAAATCCGTTTCTTTAAATTGCGCATCCATGTTATCCGTAAAGGTGAACATAGCGCCGGCCATGTCGACAACGGCCGCCAGCATTCGGGGATGGCTGGTCGAGATGGTGAGGGTCGCGCCTCCGCCCATCGAATAGCCGGACGCGTAAACACGGGAAGCGTCAATCGCAGGATAAGTTTTCATCATGTAGGCGGCCAGCGCCGCTATCGACTCTCCAAGGACGGCCTGATCAGAATAGAGACCCTGGTGTTCCGGGGCCACTATAATAAACCGCTTCTGACGCGCCATCTCGAGCCAGCCGACCTCCTCGACAAAGGCATGAGGATCATCGCCGCCGCCATGCAGGGCGATTACGAGCGGAACGGTGCCGGGTGCGACTCGGTTTTCGAGAACTTCGCGGGGTACATACTCGTACCAGGTCTGTAGGTATTCACCGGCTTTGGTCTTGATGCCGGAAAACCGGTCTTCCTGATGTGGAAATACGGAAATTCCATCCGGCGCCACACCATTCGTGACGACGTTCCGCGGGGCCAGAGAATAGGGCGCCTGATCGAAGTTATATCCCTGGTAGGGAGTGCCGGCGCTGTGCAATCCCTGTTTTATTACGGGGATGCGCATCGCTTTGGAGAACATTCCGTCATAGACTTTCTTAATGAGGGCGGATAAGTTTGGATTTGGTTCCCTATGTATCGTCACTTGCTGAAGCGGCAGGCTCTGATTGAAATAGGTGATAGTCGCGGCGTCGCCCTTTACAGCGTCGGTTTTGTTTGCCGCCTTGTACCTAACCTCAACAGCCTCCGTGGCATTCACGAGATAGGCGGGCAGAATAGCAGCCACCTTGCGGACCTCCTCCATCTTGCCGTTGATCAGCAGAACTCCGGCAAAGCGGCTTGCGAAGTCGAAAGTGCTGGCAATATAGTTGTTGAAGAACGTCGCGCCGCCATCAATTCCGATGGCGTAAAGGAACCCAAAGCCGCCGAAGTAGTCCCCGTCGGAGTAGGTCGTAACGACATTGTTGGATCTTTCAGTGGCTCCCAGTGAAAGCATCGCCGTCTGAAGCGCGTAGTAGTGTTTTTGGTCGGCGGCGGTGAAGCCGGTTTTGGGATCGGACGGTGTGATGAGTACTATACTGCCGACCGCAGTATCAATGATTTGGATCAGCCCGAGATCTTTCAAGTAGGCAAGAGCGGCATTCTTATCCTGGAAAGACTTTTCGGCAAAGACCAGGATGTTTGTGTTGCATCGGTTGGCGCGCCCGCCCCACAGATTCGCCGACCGGTACACATACGTGGTTCCTTTGGGATAGCCGTCGAGCGCAGGATGAGACTTGAAAATCCCCTTGCCGGATCCCTGTAATGCAGCTGCCGCAGGGCTGCTCACGCGGGCCTCTTCCAGTGTTTCGAAAGTAGCCTTGTTCCCCTGCCGGTTGGAGTAGTTCAGCGCGAAGGCGCTGGAGGCGAGACCCATGCTCACCATGAGCACGAGCGCAAGAGTTAAGGACGACGGGTATTTCAGCACAGGTTATTCTCCTTTTCTTGCCGACGTTTTTGCCGGCTTTTATGGGTCGCAACCAGAATGCACCAGCAATTCAATTTTTATAGCGCACTAGTGAATCCTTTTAACTAAAGAATCCGATCATACTGCAAGCGCAGGCTTGTTGGAAAAAGGAATTATGAACGAATTTAAACTAGAATCGGTAACATTGAGCTTTTCAGCCGTATGTATCACCGAAGCCTTTAATGAAAGGAAAGCCTAGGCGAAATTACCAACCTTTATGGAGGGGTGTACATCCTATGAGGATCAAAATCCTTGTTTTAACTGTTTTTGCCCTAAGCATGATGCTGTCGTGTGCTTTAGGGGCGGATATTGCAGGAACATGGAAAGGCACCAGGGAGATGATGGGGCAGTCCATGGAAGTAAGCTTCACCTTCGTACCCGACAAAAGCGATGCCACCAAATTTACCGGAACAAGTCCGGGACGTCAGGGTGGCGAAAACAAAATAATCGATGGAAAAATCGACGGGAATAACGTTTCCTTCACGGTCGTGATGGAAGGCGGCATGATGGCCGGAATGAAGATGAAGTATAAGGGTACCGTCACAGGTGATGAGATGAAATTGACGATGGAAATGGATATGAGCGGAGTCGATTTCAGCGCCATGGGCGGTGGAATGGGAGGCCCTGGCGGTGGCCCCGGTGGCGGGCCCGGTGGAGGAATGGGTGGACCGCCGCCCGGCGGCGGTGGGCCCGGCGGCGGGAGACCTCCTATGGAGCTGGTAGTAAAAAAGGTCAAGTAGCCTGCCTTCACAATAAATCGGTCGCTGATTAGCGGTAGGCGACCAGTAGCACCGCCGGCAGGGGGGCATATTTTTTCCCTCCCTGCCGGCGCCTGCTTCTCCTCTCTTTTAAAATTAGACCCCCTGAATCGTCGGTAATTCCTGTTTCCGCAATATTTTTTCCCGGGAAAAATGCCGCCGGGAAGCATGGGGTTTTAATTACTAATCTACTGGTAGATGTGGACGATAATTGAGTTGGAAGGGGTCGGTGTATTCGGGAACAATAGATAGGGACAAGCTTCCAAATAGTTCAATATCAGGAACATGCCCTCTGCTTTGAGCGCCCTTTAATCGTAAGGGGATGTGCAACATGCCGAGCTTGTATGCATTTTTACTGCTGCTCAGCTTTTTTATTTGCCTCGGGGTGGGCTGTTTTGTCTTCTTTTCGAGCGGCCGGAAAGCAATTCACACCACGTTCCTAACCCTTTGCCTGTTTAATGCCTATCTGGCTTTCTGCGAATTCCAAATGAACCAGGCGACGGATCTTCAAACCGCGGAATTCTGGCTGCGTGTCTGTTCGTTCTGGGTTGTTGTTGTCGCCGCCTGCTTTCACTTTATTCTGGTATTTACCGGCCGTGGCCGATACTTTCGCCGATGGTGGGTTTGGGTGGCGGTTTACGGACCTTTATTGGCTATTCCGCTCGCCGGCCTATTGGTTCAGCCGGAAGTTCCCGTCAGCAGCCTGGTAACCCGACTTTGACAACTGGGCTGAGGATTCAGGAAAAATCGAGTCAGACAAAACCGCAAGCCATTTGGAATCAACGAGAGCTTTAGCAAAAAGCGGGCAAATCCGCGTGTAGTGAAGACCTACCCCCTTGCAGCTGCCTTCATTTTGTAGACAATTGCCGCATGTTCTTGCGAATGACCACTCGGAAGAAAGACGGCAAAGAGCACCGCTACTGGAGCATCGTTGAAAATCACCGCATCAGCGGCGGGCGTGTTGCACAAAAGCATGTGCTCTATCTTGGCGAGATCAACGACAGCCAGCGTGAAGCCTGGTGGAGATCTATCGAGATTTTAGAGCATGGGAAAAAGAAGCCACGAGAGATCTCACTGTTTCCTGAAGATCGAAACGTTCAATCCAACGCGCATGATGTCATTCATGTCCGTGTGAATCAAATGCGACTCGAGCGACCGCGTCAATGGGGCGCTTGCTGGATGGCGCTGCTCCTATGGGACCAACTGCAGTTGGATCGTTATTGGGCGGCCAGACTGCCGCCAAGTCGGGAAGGGACCCGCTGGCTGAATATTTTGAAGATCCTGGTATGTTATCGGCTGATAGAGCCGGGGAGTGAATGGCGCCTGCATCGGGATTGGTATGGCAAAAGCGCGATAGGCGATCTGCTTGGCGAGGATGGCGAAGTTGTTCCTTACCAGAATCTCTATCGATGCCTGGATAAACTGATCCAGCATAAAGACGGAATGTTCACCTTCCTGAAGGAGCGCTGGCAGGATCTTTTTAATGCCGAGTTT
>CAZLHW010000167.1:0-6180 GCA_964559085.1 uncultured Acidobacteriota bacterium
TTCATGAGGCAGCCCACGGGGCAGACCTCGATGGCCTTGTCGGTGGCCGCGGCGGCGGTCCCGCCGCGCCCGGCCGCGGCGGCGGCGGCGCGCCGCGCGTGTGGTACCCGCCCGCCGAACTCGAAAGCGGGGAGGAGGTCCTCGACATGACGGCGCTCTTTTCCCATGTGGCCATCCGCAAACAGGAACTGGCCGCCAATATCCGCAGAGCGCTCCAGACCCGGTCGCAGATCAGCCTGCACGACCTGCTGCAGGAGTATCCGCTGCAGCACGGGCTGGCGGAACTTGTCGGATACCTGCAGATCGCAAGCGAATGGACGCACGCCGTAATCGAGGAAGGAATTCAGGACTCTGTGGGATGGCAGGCCCGGCCCGGCATAATCCGGAGGGCTCAACTGCCGAGAGTCATTTTTGCGAGGCGCTGAAGATGCAGATGGAGGAAACCGCCGATACCGGCAGCCGGAAGAAGGACATTTCCCTTTCGTCGATTGTAATCCCGCTTCTGAAGGGCGTGGTTTATCAGGAAAACATGCCCGAGCAATGGAATGCCCTGCTTTCGCTCCAGGCACAGACACGCGACTATGTGTCCGTGCTTGGGCTGGATCTGGTGCTGGATGAATCGGAAGGCTATGCATTTCTGCGCTCCAAACCCGACACTGAATCCGCGGAATCCGGCTGGATTCCGCGCCTTGTAGCGCGCCGGCAACTCTCCTTTCCGGTCAGTCTGCTGCTCGCCCTGTTGCGTAAAAAGCTCGCGGAATTCGATGCAAGGGGCGGAGACACGCGCCTGGTGCTTTCCAGGGATGAAATCGTGGATGCGATCCGGGTTTTCCTCCCGTCGGGAAGCAATGAAACCCGTTTGATTGATCAGATCGACTCGCATATCGGGAAAGTGGTCGATTTGGGATTTATTCGGCCGCTGAAGGAACAGAACGGCATTTTCGAAGTCCGGCGTATTCTGAAAGCGTATGTGGACGCCCAGTGGCTATCCGATTTCGATCAGCGGCTGGAGAACTATCGCCAATTTCTAAAAAGCGAAGAATCGGGCACATCGGATGATTGAAACAGAACCAACGGAATTGGAATCCAGGAATGGACACCCGGTCGGCTTTCGCCTGGACCGTCTCGAAGTTTTCAACTGGGGCACGTTTGACCGCCGGGTCTGGACGATGCACTTGAACGGGAAAAACGCCCTGATCACGGGAGAGATCGGCTCCGGCAAGTCCACACTCGTGGATGCCCTGACGGCATTGCTTGTTCCATCGCACCGGGTGGCTTTCAATAAGGCTGCGGGAGCGGACGCGCGTGAGCGGACTCTGCGGTCGTACGTTCTCGGATACTACAAATCGGAACGAAATGAAAATTCGGCAAGTGCCCGGCCGGTTGCCCTGCGCGACCATAACAGCTATTCCGTCATACTGGGCGTCTTCCGCAACATCGATTATCAGCAGACAGTGACGCTGGCGCAGGTTTTCTGGATGAAGGATCCGGCAGGCCAGCCCGCCAGATTATATGCCGCAATCGACAGAGATCTCTCGATTGCGGCGGATTTTGCAAATTTCGGCTCCGATATATTGAATCTGAGGAAACGGCTGCGCGCGGCCGGAGTACAGCTGTTCGACAGCTACCCGCAGTATGGCGCATGGCTTCGCCGCCGCCTCGGCATCGGGCATGAACAGGCGCTGGAACTCTTCCATCAAACGGTTTCCATGAAGTCGGTCGGCAATCTTACCGATTTTGTCCGCAACCATATGTTGGAGCCTTTTGATGTCGAAACGCGGATCCAGGCATTAATAGGTCACTTTGACGACCTGAACCGTGCCCATGAAGCCGTGCTCAAGGCCAAGAGACAAATGGAAATGCTCGAACCTTTGGTTTCCGATTGCAACCGATACAGCGAACTGGAAACCGCAACAGAACGGCTTCGCGGTTGTCGCGATGCACTGAAAGCCTATTTCGCCCGGATAAAGATCGATTTGCTGGATAATCGGATTCGGCAGCTGACCGAAGATTACGCCCGACCGGACGCCGAAATCGCGCATCTTGAGGCACAGCGCGCCATTCAACGAAACCGCGAGCGGGAACTTCGACAAAGCATCGCGGAAAACGGAGGCGACCGCCTGGAACAGCTCGAAAGCGAAATCCTCCGCCTCGAGAAGGATCAGGAAAGCCGCCGGAAACGGGCGGACCGGTATGCCGTCCTGGCAAAGGAAGCGGGGCTGGTCCCCGCCGACGCCGCCGATATTTTCCAATCCCAAAAAAGCAGACTCGCATCATTGCGCGAAGCCGTCGCGCAGCAGGAAGCCGATCTCCAGAATGAATGGATTGAAGTGAAGGGCGAGCATGCGCGCGATACCCAGGAATACAATGAACTGACAAAGGAAATTGAAAGTCTCAGGGCGCGGCGCAACAACATAGATTTGCGCCATATCGCCCTGCGCGACGCGCTCTGCGCGGAACTGGGCATCCGCAGCGAACAAATACCCTTCGCCGGAGAACTGATACAGGTGCGCCCGGAAGACGCCGACTGGGAGGGCGCGATCGAGCGGCTGCTGCCCGGATTCGGCTTATCCCTGCTGGTTAAAGAGGAGTATTACCCCCGGGTCGCGCAATGGGTTGACAAGACACAACTGCAGGGCAAGCTGGTGTACTATCGCGTGCGGCCGGGCGCCCGATCCGATCTTCCCGAACCCGGGCCGGATTCGCTTGCGCGCAAACTCTCCATAAAACCGGATTCGGATTTTTATAAATGGCTGGAGCGCGAAATCGCCTATCGCTATAACGATGTGGTCTGCTGTTCAAATCAGGAAAGGTTCAGGCGGGAGATCCATGCGCTGACCCGTTCCGGTCAAATCAAGTCAAAAGGGGAACGGCATGAAAAGGACGACCGGTACCGCCTGGACGACCGGAGCCGCTATGTGCTCGGGTGGAGCAATGCCGCGAAAATTCAGGCGCTGGATGCAAAAGCCAGAGCGCTAAGACATCATCTCGCCGAGATCCTGATACGCATCAAAAGGCTGCAGCAACAACAGGATCAGGTGCGGCTGCGGCTGGATCGCATCTCTAAACTTGAGGAATTCGCCGATTTCGCGGAGCTGGACTGGAGGTCCCCGGCTCTGGAGATCGAAAGAGTGCGCGAGGAAAAAACCCGAATTGAAAACGCCTCCGACCTGCTGCGCGCTCTGAATGAGCAGCTAAAGACCGCGCAGCAGGAACTGGCCGCCACCGAGAGCAGCCTGGAAAGCCAAAAGGATATCCGTTCAAAACTGGCGCAGAAGAAAAGCGACGCCGAGGAAATGCGGCAGCAAACTCAGGCATTGCTTGATAGCGCCGATGCGCCCGCCTTGCGCACGCTTCAGGAAGATCTCGACCGGGTGCGAACCGAAATCTTCGGCGAGCGTCCGATCACGCTGGAGTCCTGCAACAACCGGGAGCAGGAGGCGCGGCAGTGGCTGCAGGCCAGAATCGATGCGGAAGACAAAAAAATGATCCGCCTGAGAGAAAGCATTATGGATGCCATGCGGCGCTACCATTCCGCCTTTCCGCTTGAATCACAGGAGGCCGACGTCTCAGTCGAAGCGGCCGGAGAGTACCGTTCCATGCTCGACAAGCTCGTCACCGATGACCTCCCTCGTTTTGAGAGCCGCTTCAAAGAACTGCTGAATGAAAATACCATCCGCGAGGTTGTAAACTTCCAGGGGCAACTGGCGCGCGAGCGGCAAACCATCAGGGAGCGCATTGCCCGGATCAACGAATCCCTCACCCGGATCGACTATAATCCCGGACGCTTTATTTTGCTGGAGGCCCACCCCACACAGGACGCCGACGTGAGGGATTTCCAGGCTGAACTGCGCGCCTGCACCGAAAGCACCTTAACCGGCTCCGAGGATGATCAGTATTCCGAAGCCAAGTTTCTTCAGGTCAAGCGCATCATAGAGCGCTTCCGCGGGAGAGAGGGCCAATCAGAACACGATGCGAGATGGACCGCAAAAGTCACCGACGTCCGCAACTGGTTTGTCTTTGCCGCCAGCGAGCGCTACAGGGAGGATGGCAGCGAATACGAACACTATTCGGATTCCGGCGGGAAGTCGGGAGGGCAGAAGGAAAAACTCGCCTATACAGTGCTCGCAGCCAGTCTGGGCTATCAGTTCGGCCTGGAACAGGGCGAAACACGTTCACGCTCCTTTCGCCTGGTCGTCATCGATGAAGCCTTCGGGCGCGGCTCAGAGGAATCCACAAAATACGGACTGGAGCTCTTTTCGCACTTTAACCTGCAGCTCCTGATCGTGACCCCCCTGCAGAAGATACACATAATTGAGCCCTTTATACACAGCCTGGGATTCGTGCACAACGAAGACGGCTGCTCCTCCAAACTGCGCAATCTGTCGATCGAGGACTATCACAGAGAGAAGGGAGAACGCACCGGTGAACTGGACTACGCCCGCGGACATACGGATACAGGCGCTCCGGCTTTGGGATAAAGGAAAGATCCTCGCGAGTCTTGTGAATCGTGAAACTCTGTTCCCTTATCGGCTCGCACTGAAGAGTCCAAAATCCGCCGAATTCTCCGGCAACTTTGCAGCGGCGCGTGCCTGGATTGACGATTTGCAACAGGGCGAGAAACGAGGCTACCGCATTGTATGGAAGGAAATCGATCATCGGCTGTTGGGCCGAAACCGCGTGCCCGGCGAAATTTGGATCGATTCATTCGAAAGCGCCCTTGCGCTGATCGGCAAAAAGAATGAAACCCTGAATTTCAAAAGAATATTGGATGAAACCGGCCGCCGCCTGCCCGCTCTGCTGCCTTGGCTGGAACGCCGGCCGCTGCGCGCATTGGAAGCAGCCGGCATATGGACGCACGTTCTGGACGTGCTGATCTGGGTCCGGAACCATCCGCGTTCCGGCCTCTATCTGCGCCAGGTCGACATCCCCGGCCTGAACACGAAATTCATTGAACGCAACCGCGGCCTCCTGTCCGAACTTCTCGATGCAACGCTGCCCCCGGAGGCTATTTGTTCCCCCTCATCCGGGGTGTCCGGCTTTTGCCGCCGCTATGGTTTTCGCGATAAAGCGCCTCGAATCCGGTTTCGGGTTCTCGATCCGCGACAAGCCATTTTCCCGTGCGGGGATCAGGATATCACCGTAACGGAAGAAACATTCTCCTCCCTGAATTTGAACAATCGGCGGGTTTTCATCACTGAAAATGAAACCAATTTCCTGGCCTTGCCGCCGGCTCCAAATAGCTTTGCCGTCTTCGGCGCGGGCTACGGATTCGAAAGTCTCGCAAGCGCCCATTGGCTTCATGAATGCACGATCCACTACTGGGGGGATATCGACACGCATGGCTTTGCCATTCTCGATCAGTTGCGGGCCGCTTTTCCGCATGCGCAATCTCTGCTCATGGACCGGGACACGCTGATGCAGCATCGCGCGCATTGGGTTCAGGAACCCAAGCCGCAAAAGCACGATTTGCCGCGGCTGACCGACCCGGAGAGCAGGCTCTACGACGATCTGCGCTATGACCGTTTGGGCCCGAGCATCCGTCTCGAACAGGAGTTGATCGGATTTTCATGGGGTGAGCAAGCGTTGAAGCGCCTATATAACCCAACCGCAAGATCATAGAAAAGGGCTCTCCCATGCTGTTATCACGGCGATGCCCTGGCGGTTGCGAACTATGTCATTGCAGCTTCCATCTTGACGATAGCTTGAATATCCATTGTGGATAAGAGGAGATAACGTCATTACCCTGGTCGAGGCTTTGAATTTCCGCTCGCTCCGATATATCCGACAGCCGCTCGGCCGGCTTCGAAAACCAGGGATGCGGAGGTGCGGCGCACACACTGTTTGCGCAACGCCGCACCTCCACGGACAGCTTTCAGGCTCCATGCCCTTCAGAATTGACGCGGCAATCCCCGGCAGTCGCCAACGCCGGAGCATTGCCGGGAAACACCCTGCCGCGCGCTAACAAAAATCGTGCATGGCGGTTTCTTCCTGCAGCATACTCAGAAAACCGTAGATCCTTCGCCGGCACCCGGGACATTGCGCCAGATGCCGTTCAAGAAGGTACTTCACCTCGGGGCTGAGATGGCCGCGCTGCAGCTCGTAGCAAATCAGGTCTGCCAGCAGCTCCCCGCAGCCCCCGTCGTCGGCCTGCTCCTGCAGAGTTGCGGCATTCGGATG
>CAZLHW010000167.1:6190-7970 GCA_964559085.1 uncultured Acidobacteriota bacterium
CGGACTTCGCAGGCATCCCACCCTCTCTCATAAAGCACGCCCAGCCGCGGATTTCGGGTAAACACGCGCCCCCCTGCTCTCCATCAGAGCAAATGCTTCGCGCCGCCCCTCCCGCGACAGCGGACGGTTCGCATCCGCGCCGCCCGACAATGACGCGATCCCGGTGTTGCCGTCAAAGGCAGCGCTATTTGCAATAATCGCATCGAAGGACTGTGTGACAAGCACCTCCGTACCGTTGTCGCAAGGATAGGGAATGGAGCGCCCGCCTATATCCGGCGCGCGGCAGGGCCAAGGCACGGGATTTGGTTCCTGAGCATGCGCCCTATAGGGAGCGGCTAGAAAAAACAGGGCCATTAAGGCTGCCATACACACAAAGGTTTTAGAATCTTTCATATCTCTCTCCTCAAATTGAGATCTCGAGCTTTCGATGCATACGCCGGAAGACACACCAACCCCCTCGCACTCTCTCCGGCCATCTCATTGCTCGAGGCAAAAGGAACTGTTTTTTGTTTGGGTTATCGGCACAGCCCGGGCATATCGATTTACTTTAAATTTCGCCCTACAATTAATCGAGAACGCACCTCACGAGCGATCGTCTACTGAGATTTTTCACTTGGATTGCAAGGGCGGGTAAAAGAGGGGAATGCTTACTGCGGATTTCCTATGAGGATGTAGGGGATCCAGTTCCGGGGCCGGAGGTCGGAACCGGATCGCGCGGATTGCAGCAGCGCAAGCTGCGCCTGCTGCAGGGCGCGGGCTTTGCCTATTCCCTTCTGCATCAATTCATAAAAATGCAGATTCAGGATCCGTGTGGAACGATCGTCCACGGGCATCAGGCTGGCAACAATCGAAGGAGCGCCGGCATTCAGAAACGCGGGAATCAATCCCCAAGGGGCTTCGCCGTTCGCAATGGGACCGATCGCCGTGCTGCAACCGGCCAGGTTTGCCAGCCGCACATTCGGCATGCGCCACGTATTGATGTCCCGGGAATCCAGGCGGATTTCGTGCGGCCGGGTCTGGAGCACCAGCGCGGGCCGGCCCTGCACGTTTTCCGCATGGCCGGCAAAATGAAGAATTCCGCTGCGCGCCACGGCCCCGCGGAAGGATGGCGCGTCTTCCGGCAACAGAACGGAAGCCTTGCGGCCGTAGAGCCGGGAAAGATAATTCAGCTCTTCCCTGGCATTGGGGAGCCCGGAAGAGCCGTCGATCAGGACCGCGCGATCCGCCGACGCTTGGCCGCGGTTCAATGCCAGGCAGTGCTGAAAAACGCTTCGCGACGGGGCGTAGGCCAGAGGAGCCTTTTCAATCAGAAATCTACCCTGGGCGTCTTGAAGGCCGGCAAACGGCAGCAGATGCAGCGGCCCGTCCGGCAGAATCACGAGCGTGTCTGCAGAACCCGCCGGCGCATTTCTTTCAATCGGAGCAATCAATGTCGTATAAAGGCGGCGGGAAGCAGCATGGAACTCTTTCGCGTCATTTTTCCGGATCGCCTCCATGTAATTCTGAATCCATCCGGATATTTGCCCCCTGGAGACATTCTGCGCAACGGATTCGACTCCGTTCTGACCGGACACAAAAATCAAAAGCTCGTCGCCCGCCCAGAAGTACTCGATCACAAAGTATGATGCCTCTTCCGTCTTATGCGCTGCTTCCAAACTTAGCGCAGAAACGCGGTGCGGGTTGAGATGCTCCCGGACAGTCAGTGAGTTAGCCCTGTCCACAAATTCCAATGCTTTTCGCTTGTCGGCGGAGAACTCGTAGAGAAGAGACACCATGCTTT
>CAZLHW010000168.1:0-1103 GCA_964559085.1 uncultured Acidobacteriota bacterium
ATTCCGTTCGAGCGCGGGCTGGACGGACATTCCGATGCGGACGTGCTTGTGCACGCGATTTGCGATGCCCTGCTGGGCGCCGCCGCGCTGGGGGACATCGGCCGGCATTTTCCGGATTCGGATCCTGCCCACCGCAACCGCTCCAGCCTGGAGTTTCTGCGCGAGGTGCGCGCCAAAATCGAAGCTGCGGGATGGGGCATCCAGAATGTGGATGCCACGCTGCTGGCGCAGCGTCCCAAATTAATGCCGCACGCTGCGGCAATGAAACAAAATATCGCCGCGGCGCTGGGCATAAGCACGGATGAAATCGGTATCAAGGCAACGACAACGGAAGGCATGAACGCAGAAGGCCGCGGCGAGGGAATCTCCGCCCAGGCCATCGCCCTTATATATAAAAAAAACTAAAAGCCGGCCGCGGATTGCACAGAAATAAAAATTTTGATCAGTGACATTTTTGCAATCCGTGGCGTTTTATGGAATCTAAATGGGAAACGAAATAGCAATTCGAGTACGGTTTGCGCCAAGTCCTACGGGCTTTCTTCATGTGGGGAACGTCCGGACTGCATTATTCAACTGGCTTTGGGCTAAGCGCTTCAACGGCACCTTCATCCTTCGCATCGAGGATACCGACGCGGAGAGAAGCAAGCCGGAATATGAAACGCAGCTGAAGGAAGATCTGCGCTGGCTGGGGCTTCATTGGAATGAGGGAATCGATTGCGAAGGCGCCTACGGCCCCTATCGCCAGAGCGACCGGTACGAAATCTATCAGAAATACGCGCAGCAGCTGTTGAATGAAGATAAGGCTTTCCGGTGTTTCTGCACGGAAGAGGAGCTGGAAACAGTCCGCCAGGAGCAGCTGGCGCGAAGCGAAACGTCGCGCTACTCGGGGAAATGCCGGCATCTTTCCGCTGAAGAGATAGAGTCCCGTCTTAAAGAGCGCACCCCCCACACGCTGCGCTTGCGCGTCCGGCCGGGCACGGTCGGGTTTGACGATCTCGTTTTCGGACGAGTTGAAATTGAAACCGCGCAGATCAGCGATCCGGTTCTGCTTCGAAGCGACGGGAGTCCTACTTATAATTTCTGCTGCGTCATCGCCGACTTCC
>CAZLHW010000168.1:1113-2097 GCA_964559085.1 uncultured Acidobacteriota bacterium
TGGGTGCGCCTATTCCGGAATTCGCCCATCTGTCGACAATTCTGGGTCCCGACGGACAGAAATTGAGCAAGCGGCACGGCGCCACGTCGATCGAAGAGTTTCGCCGCCAGGGATATCTGCCTGAGGCGCTGGCCAACTACCTGGCTCTGCTGGGATGGTCTCCGCCAAACGATGGACAGGAAATCATGGCGCTCGGCGAGATTGCAAGCCGGTTCGATCTGTCGCGCATTATCCGGAGTCCCGCTATTTTCGACAACGCCAAACTGGACTGGATGAATCGCTCCTACATCAACAAGACGGACAGCCGTGTGCTTGAGGAATTGGCGGAAGGATTTTTCGTTGACGCCGGTCTTGTGCCGGCGAATCCGGACCCGCAGATCCGATCCTGGCTTGCCGACGTGATCGATCTGGTCAAGACGCACGTCGATCACCTGGATCAGCTTCCCGAGGCGGCGGGGGTGGTTTACGGCTTTGAGACGGATTCGCCCGAAATGGATGCGGATGCCCGCGAAGCGCTGGAGAAGCCGGAAGGCAAGGCCGTTGCGCTGGAATTTACGCGCCTCGTACTGGATAAGGAGAGCCTGACTCCGGAGGTGTACCGCGAAATTGTGGGACAGGTGAAGCTGAATACGAAGCAGAAAGGGCGAAACCTGTTTCATCCGATCCGCGCCGCGCTGACGGGGAAAGGATCCGGGCCGGATCTGGAGAAACTGATCCCGCTCTTTGAAACGGGGAGCCGGCTTCCATTGCCGCGCAGGGTAATGTCGTGCCGCGAGCGGCTTCAGGCGATTCTGGGAGAGTGATTTTCGCTGTCGCCGAAATCCCGAACGGCCAGAAAGGCCGAAAGAAAGATCGCTCCGGGCGCCAGCCCGGAGAATTGACAGCCGATGAATAGGAGCCCGGAACGGGCGAAAGATGCAATCAATCGTCTTTTCTTTCGCCCTCGCCAGGGCTCCTGTTCCGACAATTGTCCTACTCCGGGCT
>CAZLHW010000168.1:2107-6326 GCA_964559085.1 uncultured Acidobacteriota bacterium
AGGCCGGCTTTAATGTATGAAATACGCGGTTGCCGGAATTCGGGAGCCTTATGTCGATACTGTATGGGATTAATGCGGTAGCCGAGGCGATCAAGGCGTCTCCGGAGAGAATTGAGCGGATCTGCGTCGAGCGGGGACAGAAGAATCCGCGCATTCAGGAAATAGTAGCTTCTGCCCGGGAAAAGCATGTGCGCCTCTCGTTCGAAGACCGCTCCTGGATGGACAGGAAAGCCGAAGGCGCCCGTCACCAGGGCGTTCTCTGTTTCGCGGCGGAGATGCCGACGCTCGACAGCGAGGACATAGTCGAGCAGGCGAAGTCTCCAGGCCTTCTGGTTGTGCTGGACGGGATCGAGGATCCCCACAATCTGGGGGCCATCCTGCGATCCGCGGAAGCGGCCGGCGCGGATGGAGTCATTCTTCCGCAGCACCGCAGCGCTGCCTTGAGCGCGACGGTTGTCAAATCAAGCGCCGGCGCCGCGTCGCACCTTAAAGTGGCGCGGACCACCAACCTGGCGCACTTCATCGAATCGGTTAAAAAGAAGGGTTTCTGGGTCGCCGGTCTCGATGCCGATTCCGAGAAGTCGATCTGGGATCTCGACCTGACAGTCCCTACCGTCCTGGTGCTGGGCAGCGATGGGAGCGGCCTGCACAGACTTGTCAGAGAAAAATGCGACTATGTCGTCTCTTTGCCGATAAGAGGTGTGGTGAGTTCGTATAATGTCAGCGTCGCCGCCGGCATTGCGCTTTATGAGGTGATTCGCCAGCGCACGCTGGTTCGAAATAGTCCATGAACATGCCTGTAGTCGAGATAGAAAACCTGACCAAAGATTTTGCCGTAGGCTTCTGGAAAAAGCGTCCGATGCGGGCATTGGATGCTCTCTGCCTGGAAGTGCGCGAGGGGGAGATCTTCGGCTTTCTGGGCCCGAATGGAGCCGGCAAGAGCACGACGATCAAGCTCCTTATGCACCTGCTCCATCCGACTTCAGGGACCGCGCGTATACTGGGGCAGAGCGTGGATTCCGTTTCGATGCACCAGCACATCGGCTATCTGCCGGAGAATCCGTACTTCTATGACTACCTCACGCCGAGGGAGCTGCTTACGTATGTCGGCCGGCTGTTTGGATTGCGTCAGCCGGATCTTTCCAATAAGGTCGAATCGCTGATTGAAGATGTCGGACTGTCGCGTGCCGGCGACCTTCAGCTTCGCAAATTTTCCAAAGGCATGGTGCAGCGCATCGGGATTGCGCAGGCGCTGATCAACGATCCCAAAATCGTCTTCCTGGATGAGCCTATGTCGGGCCTGGATCCGCTGGGTCGAATGGACGTGCGCCGGATCATCATGGCGCTGAAAGCGCGCGGCGTGACGGTCTTTTTCAGCTCGCATATCCTTCCGGATGTGGAAGCGATCTGCGACCGCGTGGCGATTCTGAACAGGGGCCGGTTGCAGGAACAGGGAGCCCTGGAAGACATTCTTAAAGTGCGGATTGAAGGACATGAAGTGATCCTGTCGGGTTGGACGGATTCGATACTGGGCGAAATTAAACAATGGTGCGATGAAATAAGGCCGATGGGAGACCGCATCCATCTTCGAGTAACGAACAAGGAAAACATGGAGCGCCTCCTCGCTTTCGCCTTTTCCAATAAGCTGGAACTGATTTCGCTCAATCCGATTCGGCAGTCGCTGGAGGACTATTTTCAGTCGGCGGTCGGCAGCGGGCCGTCGGCAGCGGTTTGAAGTATGGCGCAACCCCTTTTTCTTCACTGCCGCCGGCTGCCGGGCAACAATGCAGACCGCTTAAAAACGAATTTATGTTGAGACGCGTATTCGCGATAGCAGCCAATACATATCGAGAGAACATCCGCGACAAGGTTCTCTATAACCTGATCCTATTCGCGCTGATCCTGATCCTGAGTTCGCTTTCTCTTGGAAAGCTGACCCTTGGAAATGAGGATAAGGTTATTCTGGATCTGGGACTTGCCTCCATCTCCATATTCGGCATGCTCATCGCCATCTTCATCGGGATCGGCCTGGTTTATAAGGAGCTGGAAAAGCGAACGGTTTATGCGCTGCTGGCGAAGCCGGTGCACCGCTACGAGTGGATTCTGGGTAAATACCTGGGACTGCTCTTCACGCTGCTGGTGAATGTGGCGATCATGACAGTCGGGTTGGCTCTGGCCATGCTGTACACGGGCCATATCGGAGCCGGCGGCTATCTGCGGTTGATCCCCGCCGTGTATCTGATTTTTCTTTCGCTGGCCCTGGTAACAGCGCTGGCGCTGTTTTTCTCGACCTTTTCGACTCCGGCGCTTTCGGCCGTCTTCACGTTTTTCCTCTGGGTCATCGGGCATTTTGGAAAAGACCTTCTCCGTTTCGCGGAGCTGACGAAATCGGCGTCTGTGACCTGGCTGTGCAAGATCCTGTATTACGTGATTCCCAACCTGTCGAATTTCCAGATCATGGACAGCCGCAGCGTTCTCCAGCGCGCCGACTTTTTTCAACCGATTGATCCTACGGCCATCCTGCTGGTCACGGTTTATTGCATAGTGTATTGCGCGATCCTCATTTCACTTTCCGTTATTATTTTCATGCGCCGGGATTTTAAATGAAACAGGCGGCATCGGCACAACGTTCCAGGCGGGGCATGCTGTTTTTCGGCATAGGCCTGATTTGTGTCCTGCTGGTCAAGCCGTTGCAGGACCGGATCGAAGCGCGCCTCGGGGAGCCGGAGCCGGAGCCCGATCTGCTCTACTTCAGTTCTCCGGCTGCCGTAAAAAGAATCGCGCTCGGCTATGACGGCCTGCTTGCCGATTTCTACTGGATGCGGGCGATTCAATACTACGGGCGCCGGGAGGAAGCCGACAAGAGGCCCGTTCGGTTCAAGAATCTTTATACGCTCTTCGATATCACCACGACGCTGGATCCGAATCTGATGGACGCATACCGCGCCGGCAGCATGTTTCTTGGCGAACCGGAGCCGGTGGGCGCCGGCCAGCCGCAGCAGGCATTGGCGCTTCTGGACAAGGGGATTGCCGCGCATCCGCAGAACTGGCAGCTCCGCTACGACAAAGGATTTGTCTATTACCTGTACCTGCAGGACTACCGGAAAGCCGGAGAGGTCTGGATGGAAGCGAGCAGGCTGCAAACCGCACCCTACTGGATGGCGGGTCTGGCCGCAATGTCGTTGTCGAAGGGGGGCGCCGCCGAAGTGGCCATTGCGCTCTGGCGGCGGCAATACGAGGAGTCGACGCGCGCCGATGTCCGGGAGAATGCCCGCAACCATCTTCTCAGCTACCAGGTGGCCGGCGAGCTGGCCGCGCTGGAGGCCTTAATCGCCCGCTACCGCGAACATAACGGGTCCTACCCTCCGAACCTGCAGGTTCTCAACCGCGGACGGGCGCGCCCCTATCCGATTGTGGATCCTTTGGGCACCCCCTACGACTACGACCCCGAAACCGGCAATGTCTGGCTGAGCCTCGACACCAAAATCAAATACATCCAGGTCCCGCAAGCCTATAAAGAGCAATTACGAATTGCGATTGACGATTGACGCATTGTGTCGCTTGGCGATTCTTCGCGTGCTTTGAGCCCTGGCGGTTCATTCGGCTTCACCGCAAAGACGCAAAGGACGCGGGGAACAACGCAAATAAACACCGGCAGCTGTTCCGGAAGCCTGTCGAGGTGGCGCGTTTAAGCTCGGTTCTTCGCGGCGACCCGAGGTGTACGTTCAAGATTACGGTGCTGTGAGGTCAGGGGATTTCTATCCGGTTTCCATATCCGCTTCATGCCTTAGACGGTCTAGTTCATTCTCGACGGCAAGTTTCAAGGCCCATTCGCTAAGATAGCCAAGGTCCAATATTTCGCGTTGAACCTCATATACCCGAAGCGCATCGAGGTATTGCTTATTACTTCCGCCTGACATTTTGGCCCAGCGAAGTTTCATAAGGATTGTGTCCTCCGGTGAAGAAACCCATAGGCTCATTCCCAAAATGTCCAAATGGCACCTGCGGCTGAAACGAGATAGATCAAAGGGAGTTTCCGTCAGCAGCCAAAAATCAACCTTATCTCCTGACGTTGTATCAATGAGGTTGGCCATTCCCCGGCCGGAAACTGCCCTAAGAAGCGCATCCGGATCCAGATAGTAATCCGGCGAAGGAAAATGGGCCGCCAAGGATTGTGTCTTTGATTCCGGAAGGTTTACCACGATGTGGATATCAAGCG
>CAZLHW010000168.1:6336-7953 GCA_964559085.1 uncultured Acidobacteriota bacterium
ATTCGATTTCAAGCCGGTCCAGCACGGATACAACCTTGGCTAGTAGTTCCTGTTGTGACATTTTTCCAGCCGCTTAAGATACAGTGCGCGCAGCTCCGCTGCCGTCAGATTTGGAAACCGCAAGCGTAATCCGCTCAGGAAAAGCTGTCGGGAGAACTCCGTCAGCTCGAAAGCCTTCATCAGCCTTGCTTCGGGAGACTGCTGTTTCAGTGCCCGGATGTACAGGGAATGGTTCGGTCTCTCCTTTTCAGTCACGCCAATAACCCATGCCGGAATCGGGCAGGCAAAAAGAATAATTATCTTCCAAAAAGGGGCGACATCCGCCCAAAACTCCTTCAATCCCCGCAGAATTTTCCCTTGGGGAACTTCATTATATCAATATTTATGCCTGCGCTGCACATGGAGGATCGTGTGAATAAACCGGCTTCAAGATTACGGTGCTGTGATCTGTCCTCCGCCTCTCCTTTAAGCTGCGCATAATAGATGAAAAATGTGTCTCCATGCCGATGGGCCCAGCTTTGACCTTGTCCTCGACTTCGACCTGGTCCTTGACCTGGACCGCTTTAATTCTTACGGCCGACAAAAACGATCGAGGTCCAAGTCGAGGATCGCATTGCCTGCCAAGGGAGGCGGTTCTTCCCGGCATCTTGCGCAGTGAGGGGCGCGGTAGGCAAAAAGCGCGGCATGGCCCGGAGGTTGGTCGCCTGCTCGAAGGCATAGGCGAATCCGATGAGCCTGGGTTCGCTCCACGCGCGGCCGAAAAAGGAGATGCCGATCGGCAATCCGAAGATCAGGCCTGCCGGGACGGCGACGTGCGGATAGCCGGAGACGGCCGGAAGAAGCGTTCTCCCGCCGCCGGCATAGTGATCGCCATTGATCAGGTCCGTCGGATACGCCGGATCCGTTGTCGGCGCGATGAGCGCGTCGAGTTTATATTTGTCCATCACTCCGTCGATTCCTTCGACGGTCGACAATCGGCGGCACCGCTTCAAGGCCTCCGTATACTCCTTCTCCGTGAGCGGTCCCTTCTCCTGGGCTTTCAAAAAAATTTCCTGGCCGAAATATGACATTTCCCGTTCGCGGTTTTTCTCGTTGAACGCAATGAGGTCTGCCGGCGTCTTTCAGGAGGCTGCATCTACGCGATCTTGCTGCAAAATGGTGTTGTCGTCCTCCACTATGTGGTTCCCTCCCCTGCAGTTTGCGGCTATTATTTGGAGCGTCCGCCGGGGATGTGGATTTGCGGGGACGCGCCATGGATTGTGAGACCTTAACATCAAGAGAGTCTGTCAGCGTTGTCATCCCTGTTTATAACGGAGAGAAATTCCTGGCAGAGGCGATCACGAGTCTTCTTCGCCAGACCGTGCCCGTTCAGGATATCGTTGTAATCGATGACGGCTCCACCGACCGCACGCCCCAGATCGCGGCCGATTTCAGTCCGCCCGTCCGCTACTATCGCCAGGAACGTCAGGGGCCGCCGGCTGCGCGCAATCTGGGAATTGAAAAAGCCGCCTCCGAGTGGATCAGCCTGCTGGATGCCGACGATGTATGGCCGGAGGATTCTCTCCGGCTGCAGCTCGAATGGATAAAAAAAGATCCTTCCCTGCAAATCGTGGTTGG
>CAZLHW010000169.1:0-7903 GCA_964559085.1 uncultured Acidobacteriota bacterium
GGCGGCGGCCCTGAGTTATCAGTGAGGGCCTGTTCGGGTTTCATGCTATTCCGATTCCGCGTATGGGTCCATCGCACCGCGCCCGGACTTCAGCGCGCGGCAGGCAGCAGCCGCATCTTATCAGAACGCCCTGCATCTTATTAAAAAAACCAAAACAATTTTTATCAAAATGAGTTAACGTAGGCGGACAGCGCCATTATCAGATTTTGCAGGTTTTCCGCATGGATCGGGAAACCCTGTTGGCTATTAACCGCTCTGGCAAGCACAGAGCATTCCATGGGAGCGAATGCATGCTAAAAAAGACGGCGACTCTCGGCATACTGATTGTTCTAGTCTTCGGTTCTTCCTGCAAAAAAACGACCGTAAAAACGACCTGCGACCGGGCGTGCCTGGTAGACATGATGGACCAATATCTCGCCGCGGTCGTCCAACACAATCCGGCCGGGGTTCCGATCGCAAGCGACGTGAAATTCGTGGAAAATCTCAATGCGATCCCGGTCGGCAAAGGGCTCTGGGAAACCGCCAGCGGCGGGCCCACAGATTTTAAAATTTATGTCGCCGACCCTGTTGCGCAGGAGATCGGGTTTATGGGAGTCCTGCAGGACAAGGGCAAACCGGTTCTTCTGGGCGCCCGCCTGAAGCGGGCAGACGGCAAAATCACCGAAATCGATCACATGGTATCGCCGCTGAATGAGCCGCTTCCGGCAGGCCTGCTGAAGCCGCGTCCGGGCCTGATCACAAAAATCCCCGATTCCGAACGCGTGGATCGCGAACAAATGCGGAAAGCCGCGAACGCATATTATGACGCCATCGAAATGAATGACGGCAACGTGGCCCCGTTCGCCGACGATTGCCAGCGACGGGAAAACGGCATCACTTCGGCCAACAATCAGGATCCGCTGCCGCCCGGCGCGCCGCTGGCTCCCGGAAGCATTGCCATGTTCGGGAGAATGAAATGCGGCCCGCAGCTCTCGACCGGAGTGATGGGTTACATCACCGACATCAATCAGCGGCGGGTGTTTGCGGTGGATGAAGAAATGGGCCTCGTCATGGCTTTCACCATGTTCAATCACGACGGCGAACCGGATCCGTTGCCGATCAAAGGCGTGCCCGGCTTCACCGAAAGAAAGAACGAGTGGGGGAAATTCACGGTCCCGGCGGCCCACATCTACAAAATTAGAAACGGCAAGATCCATGAGATCGAGGCTATGGCCATCGTCGGAGTTCCTTATCAGGCCGGCAACGGATGGAACTGCAACCGCAAGTGCCTGACCGAAATGATGGATCGGTATCTGGCGGCGCTGCCGAAACACGATCCTTCGGGCCTTCCCCTGGCAACGAATGTGAAGCTCGTCGAGAATACCGAAGCAATCCCGGTCGGCAAAGGCCTGTGGCAAACGGCTACAGGCGGGCCGACCGATTTCAAAATTTACGTTGCGGATCCCGAGCAGGGAGAAATCGGATTCCTGGGCGTCATCGAAAACGAGAAGAAACCGACGATCGCCAGCGTCCGCCTGAAAGTGGAAAAGGGCAAAATCACGGAAATCGACCACATGGTTGTTCCGACGAACGGCAAACCGCTGCATCCCAACATGTCGAAAGTGCGGCCGGCTTTTCTGGAGCGGCAGCCGAAAGCGGAGCGCGTCACCTATGACGAGATGAAAAGGATTGCCAATTCGTATTATGAAGCGATCGTCCAGGACAACGGCAATGTCGCTCCGTTCGCCGATGAGTGCCAGCGCCGCGAAAACGGGGGCATCTCCGCAAACGATCAGACGCAGACTCCGGAAGAGGCGGCCAAAGACGACTTCTCTGTTTTCAGAAAGATGAAATGCGGCGAGCAGCTCAGCACCGGCGTCATGAGCTACATCACAGACATCAATCGCCGGCGGGTATTTGCCGTCGACAAGGAGCTGGGCCTTGTCTTTGCCTACTCCGTCTTCGTGCATGACGGGAACCCGAAGGTAATGAAAATCACCGGCGTGCCCGGAATCACGGAAAGAAAGAACGACTACGGCCCGTTCGATCTGCCGGCCGCCCATGTTTTTAAAATCCGGAACGGCAAGATCCACGAGATCGAAGCCATCGGATACATGGCAAAGCACGGCATTAAGAACGGCTGGGAATAAAAGGCGGGAAGTCGGAAGACGCAACGCGTTCCGTACAGCGCCACGGATTCCACAGAAATTTAAACAACTGAATCCGTGAAATCCGTGGCGATTTTTTCTTTTTGTGTTCGATTGCTCGGACGCTGCATAGATTGGGACTGGGCTAAATCCTGGCCGCCACAAGGTCGCCGAATTCCCGGGTTGTCAGGATCCTGGATTTCTCATATCCCGGCGGCGCCAGCTCGATGGTTCGATAGCCCATTTCAAAGACCGCGAAGAGCGCATTCCAGACGCGTTCCGACTCCTCCTGGAGTCCCAGGCACTTTTCCAACAGGAAAGCGACGCTGCCGATCATGGAATAGGGATTGGCCTTATTCTGATTGGCAATATCCGGCGCGGATCCATGAGCCGCTTCCACATAACCCTTCTGCGGCCCCATGCAGGCCGAAGGCATCAGGCCGAGAGATCCAAGGACGCCGCCCGCCTGCGCGGTCAGAATCGCTCCCTGCATGTTTTCCAGCAGGACGACGCCGTTGAACTGAACCGGGTTCTTAACCAGCTGGAACGCGGCATTATCCACCAGCATGGAACGATATTCGACATCCGGATAGGATTTGCCCACATCCTCGACCACGTCTTTCCAGAATCGGGAGGTCGCAAGTACGTTGGCCTTATGGATATTGGTCATGGGTGCCCTGCGTTTGCGCGCCTCCTCATAGGCGACGATGGCGACGCGCCGGACCTGTTCATCGGTGTATTTGCAGTCATCTTCCGCATACCGCATTCCCGTTTGCGACCCCTCGGTTTTATTGCCGAAATATATGCCGCCCACCAGTTCTCGTATCATCAGGATGTCCAATCCCTCTCCAATCAGGCTTTCCTTCAGCGGAGAAAAAGAGGCCAGTGCTTTAGGCAGACGCACGGGCCTGTAATTCGCAAACGTATCGTATCGCCGGCGCAGCGGGAGAATGGCGCCGATTTCCGGACGCATATTCTGGGGAATCTGATCCATTTTGTCAACGGCAAGGCCTACCGGACCCTTGATGATGGAGTCCGCCTGGTCGCATACCTTCATGGTTTTTTCGGGGAAGGGGGAGCCCTCGGTAAAATAAGCCTCGGCGCCGAAGGGCGCGTAGATGAGCTCGAACTCGTGCCCGTATCTCCTTTCAACGGCTTTCAATACTTTTATGGATTCCGCAACAATTTCCGGGCCGATACCGTCTCCTTCCAGGACTGCAATTGTCTTTTTCATTATGATTCCTTAATCCTCGCAAAACAGAGGGCTCCCGTAAGAACCCCATCAATATCATTCGAACTTCGATATACCGCTGAAACCAGCGTCCCAATCGGACACATGCCCATCGGAAGCTTCTAATAGTCCCAAAACGATCGAGTCAGGGCAATACCTCAAAAAGCAAAATCAGGGGTGCGGCGACTGCCTTGGGCTGGGACTCCTTACTGCGAATAAAGGAAAGAATAGGAGGCCCCTTCGAATCTGCAGGACATATTTTTCGTTCGCAAATCGGCATAAAGAAAGATTTATGCCAACCGCCTCCGATGAAAGTACAATTGCCCTCATCTTTGAAAGGAAAAACATCGGCTGTTTTCATGGAGGTTCTCATGGCTCTTGATCCGCAGGTCCGCACTATTCTCAACCAGATGGCCGCGATCGGCCGCCCGCAGATTCACGAACTGTCGGTTGCCGAGGCACGCCGGGCATCCGCCACTCTCGCGGCATTGCAGGGCGGTCCGGAGCCGGTTGCAAGGATCGACACGCTGAATCTGCCGGGCCCGTCCGGAAACATTCCGGTTCGCGTCTACACACCTTCCGGCAATGCGCCGTTTCCGATACTGATGCACTTCCACGGCGGCGGCTGGGTCGTCGGAGATATCGAATCCTGTGATGCGCTCTGCAGGACCCTATGCAATGCCGCCGGATGTATCGTTGTTTCCGTCGATTATCGATTGGCTCCGGAGCATCCCTTTCCCGCAGCCGTCGACGATGCCTATCAGGCCACGCTTTGGATTGCAAAAAATGCCGCCGCCATCGGCGGAGATCCGCGCCGCATCGCCGTCGGCGGAGACAGCGCCGGCGGCAATCTCGCCGCCGTGGTTGCCCAGATAGCGCGCGATCAGGGAACACCGGCCCTCCGTTTTCAGCTGCTTGTTTATCCCGTCACCGATGCCGCGTGCGACACTCCATCCTACAGTGAAAATGGCGAGGGCTATTTCCTGACCCGCCAGGCCATGCAGTGGTTCTGGAATCACTATATCCAAAGGACATCGGATCGGTTTCATCCCCACGCGTCCCCGTTGCGGGCAAAAGATTTCTCGAGGCTGCCGCCCGCACTTGTGATTACGGCAGAATTCGATCCCCTGCGCGACGAAGGAGAACTTTATGCCCGGCGGATGCAGGAGGCCGGTGTCCCGGTTCAACTCATCCGCTTTAGCGGCATGATCCATGGTTTTTTCACCATGGCGGCGGCAATCGACCAGGGCAAAAAGGCAATCCAGCAGGCCGCCGCTGCCGTGCGGGCCGCCCTATAATTTAAGCCAGCGACGACTTAATTCAGGTTCCTCGCGTGCCGATTGCCGGCGACGCAAGCACCGGAGGTGCGCGGCAAAGCAGCCCGGGCCGCAAGGATGCGCAGCATCCGAAGAGGCGACGCTGCCTGCACCGCCCTTTCAGGGCTGATGCGCGCTTCCATAGATACCCAGGGCTCGCGCCCTGGGCTACTCTCCCCCGCGCTTTCAGCGCTCGCATTTTAATCACATTCCCGCGCTGTCCGCACTTGCGCCGCGGGTTACAGTGAAGCAAGCATCAAAGGTGCGCGGCAAAGCAGCCCGGGCCGCAAGGATGCGCAGCATCCGGAGGCCTGGATCCCCGCACGCCTCACACCCAAGCACTGCAAGGGCGGGGCCGCATCACCCCTTCGGGGCTTGCATAAACGGCCGCCTATGACCCAGGGCTCCCGCCCCGGGCTGATCTGCGGCGCGCCGACTGAAAGCATGCATTTTCGCCTGCGGGGATCCCCGCAAATGGGTTAGAATCCGGCTCTATGAATACAAAAGAACAGGTGCTGGAATTTCGCGTTTATCTGGAAGACACCGATGCCCAAGGCATCGTGTATTACGCCAATTACCTTCGATTTTTCGAGCGCGGCCGGAGCGAGTTTCTTGAATCGCTTGGGATTCCGATGAGCGAGGTTGCGCGGCCGGACTGCAGGCTGGTCGTGTACGAGATCCGCATGAAATTCCGCCGCCCGGCATCACTGGGAGACAGGATTGAGGTCGTCACCTCCATTCTGCCTGCCTCGGAATACCGCCTCACCTTCCGTCAGCATATCCGTCGGCGGGGAGAAACCGAAACCCTGGTGGGCGGGGAAATCGATATCGTTGCCATAGACCAAAGCGGAAATTTAAGGGAATTGCCGGCCTTCTTGCGGCAACCGTGACCCGCCCCATAATTTGCAGAAATCCCCGATGAATACGGCTGCCGTGCCGACGGCAAGGATCTTTCGCATGCGCGGATAAAACCGGAGACCCATCGGCTTGCGCCGCAAGGCAGGGACATCTCCGGATTCCTTAGGGAACAAAGTATCAGTCTTTTGTTTTTTTTGCGCTTTTCTTGGCCGAAGCTCTCGCCTCGGCCATTTCACATAATTCGCGATATCCGTCTTCACCAAGCGCCAGAGAGATTTCTTCCTTGAAAAGTTTATAGACGACCTGTTTGGGCGGATTCCCGCGGCGGCACATCGCGCCCTTCACATTGCGCGGCGTTTTATGATCCACCAGCAGAGTGTCGTTTTCGGTATAGAGCGGATAGAGCGCGCAGTAAAAAGGCTTTATTCCGGGCCAGCCAAGATTGTTCGCCTTCGATACGACCTGAAGGGCGCACTTGCGGGCCGGCTGGAGAAATACACAGCAGGTGTCTCCCGGTCTCATGGGGTCGGCAACGGAGACCGTGCCCATTTCCTCTTTCCCCTGCTCAAACCATTTGGATTCATCATGGCGGTCTTCGGGGATGCATGCCTTAATTTTTTCGGCCCACTCAAGAATGCGGGAGGCTTCCCCGTCGCGCAGCCAAACGCCGTCGGTACAGCAGGCGCCCGCACAGGGGATATCCCCGCAGCGCCGGACGGCATCCATACCCAGGACACCCCGATCGATGCGAATACCGTTTATGATCATTGAGCCGTTTTTTCTCATCAAAATCTCTCTGCGCGTCCAAAAGATCCGTTGAACATCCTTAATAAGAATCGCAACGGCAATCCTGCCGAACGAGGATTGTTTTTACACCATCTCCCAATCGTAGGCAACGGAAGATAGGCATATCGCCGCAAGCATCGGCTGAAGGAGACCTCGGTCCGGGCGCGCAGCGGGATAATGATGAAGGACAACCGATTTCGCCTCCATCCCCTTGCATCCTGGTATAAAATCGGCCTTCTTTTATTCGCACAGGTTCCCGCGATGCATTTTGAGGAGACAGAAGCAATGGCGCGCGATGTATATAATCCGCGAAGCGTATCCAAATTCGTAATCCTGAACCTGTTCGGCTGCTTTATTTTTTTCGTTCCAATAACGATTAAAGGCACAAAGACGATTCCTCTCGACCATATGCTGACTGCCGTGCAGGCTGCATGGCCTCGGTTCGGACCGGTCTCCGCGATTGCGGCCAGGTTGTATCCCCTCAACAAATTCAGCAACAGGTATTATGCCGGACAGGGCAGACCTGAGGTAAACTCAAATGGAAACCTTTTCCATAAAGCCCTTGAGGAAGGCATACGCGCGGCGTACCATTCGCGCCCGCTGCACACGAATATGTGGATGAATCTTAAGGACGGAATCCTTATGGACTTCCGGCTGATCCCCATTATCATTTCCATCGGGCTGTTGTCGTTCCTGCTTGCGAAGCAGACGCCGGTATTCGACTACGTCGGCTGCATTTATTATCCGATTACGCGTTTGCTCGCGGTGCCGGAGGCGTTTTTCGTCGCCAAAGCCACCGCCGTCGCCGGCGCGGAAATGTTCATTCCCTCGGCTATGGTAGCCGCAATGGGGAGCGTCCCGCTTCCGTCAAACTTCATCATCGGCGTTATGTCCGTATCGATCCTGCTTTTCTTTTCAGGATCCATTCCATGCATTCCGGCCACCGATGTCCGGTTCTCGATTCTCGACCTGGTTCTGATAATGGTGGAACGGGCTGTTTTAACTCTGGTTCTTGTCGCGCCGCCGGCGCATTTGATGTTTTGATTCCGGAGATTCCATCTGCGCCCTGGCGCCGTACTTCTCAGGAGGTGAAATATGAAAATGAAGGCAGGAGTTCTTATTGTTGCCGCACTCACCCTGGTCGCATCGGCCTTTCTGCCCGCCTATGAAGCCATCGTGGGCCCCACAGGCGTCCTGCTTTACGACAAAAGCGGCGCCTACGACGGCTATACGCTCTTTTCTCCAATGGGGGGCAAAACGGTCTACCTTATTGACATGGAAGGGTACGCGGTCCATACCTGGAAAACAGCCTCCCCCCCCGGACGCTCTGCCATGCTGCACGTGAATGGGAACCTGCTGCGGGGAGGGACCCTGCAGGGGGGACCGGCGCCCTTCGGCGGCGCCGGCGGCCTCGTTCAGGAAATCGATTGGGACGGCAAAGTGGTCTGGGAGTACAAGCTGATGACGGCCGACGCCGTGCAGCACCATTGTTTCGCCCGCATGCCGAACGGGAATACCCTGATACTCGCATGGGAACGCAAAAGCATCGACGCTTTCATCGAAAAGGGGAGGAATCCCAAAACCAT